>NZ_OZ060376.1:391-300391 GCF_964059025.1 Buchnera aphidicola (Myzocallis carpini)
CAAATACTTACAACCAAGATGAGTCATGAACAAACCCAGGTGTTGTCTTCTATAGGGGAGTATGTATAATGGTGATATATGTACCTTAGTACAAATACTTACAATCAAGATGAGTCATGAACAAACCCAGGTGTTGTCTTCTATAGGGGAGTATGTATAATGGTGATATATGTACCTTAGTACAAATACTTACAACCAAGATGAGTCATGAACAAACCCAGGTGTTGTCTTCTATAGGGGAGTATGTATAATGGTGATATATGTACCTTAGTACAAATACTTACAATCAAGATGAGTCATGAACAAACCCAGGTGTTGTCTTCTATAGGGGAGTATGTATAATGGTGATATATGTACCTTAGTACAAATACTTACAACCAAGATGAGTCATGAACAAACCCAGGTGTTGTCTTCTATAGGGGAGTATGTATAATGGTGATATATGTACCTTAGTAAAATATTTGTAGTTAGGATTATAACATATTATATAATAATTGCAATATTTTTTGCATTTTTGCTTTTAAAAATATTTAGAAAATAAAAACTCCAATTAAAAGATTTATAAAAATTTTTTATATTATAAAATAAGGAATTATTATGATACAAAAAGAATTTGATGTTATTGTAGTTGGGGGAGGACATGCAGGTACAGAAGCAATATTAGCTTGCGGTCGTATGAATAAAAAATCTTTATTAATAACTCAAAAAATTAAAAATATAGGATGTCTTTCATGTAATCCTGCAATAGGAGGAATTGGAAAAAGTCATTTAGTAAAAGAAGTAGATGCCATGGGAGGAATTATGGCAATTGCTGCAGATCATGCTGGAATTCAATTCCGTATTTTAAATGCTACTAAAGGTTCTGCTGTAAAATCAACTCGTGTTCAAATTGACAGAAAACTATATCAACAATTTATTATTAAAACTTTAAAAAAACAAAAAAATATTTCTATTATAGAAAATGAAGTTCATGATTTATTAATAAAAAATAATTGTGTTATTGGTGTTAAAATGAAAAATGATGAATGTGTATATGCAAAATCAATTATTTTGACTACTGGTACTTTTTTAGGAGGAAAAATCTACATTGGTTCAAAAAATTATATTGGCGGTAGAATAAATGATAATTCTTCTATAATATTATCAAAAAAATTAAAAGAATTGTCGTTTAAAATAAGAAGATTAAAAACTGGTACTCCACCTAGAATTGATATTCGTACAATTAATTTTAATAACTTAAAAATTCAAAAAGGTGATTTACCCGAACCAATATTTTCATTTATCGGTAACATAAGACACCATCCCAAACAAATACCTTGTTATATTACAAAAACAAATCCCAAAACACATCAAATTATTCAAAATAATTTACATCAAAGCCCGATGTATTCAGGTATCATATCGGGTATTGGACCACGTTATTGTCCTTCTATTGAAGATAAAATTGTAAATTTTAAAGAAAAAAATAGTCATCAAATATTTATTGAACCAGAAGGATTAAATTGTATAGAAGCTTATCCAAATGGAATATCTACTAGTTTACCTATAGAAATTCAAAAACAATTTGTGAATTCAATAGAAGGTTTTGAAAACGCAAAAATTCTTCGTCCTGGATATGCTGTGGAATATGATTTTATTGATCCTAGAAGTTTATCTTTAACATTAGAAAGTAAAATGATTCAAGGATTATTTTTAGCAGGACAAATTAATGGTACTACTGGTTATGAAGAAGCAGCAGCACAAGGATTATTAGCAGGTATAAATGCTAGTTTATATGTTTCGAATAAAACAGGATGGTTTCCTAAAAGAAATGAAGCATATTTAGGTGTTTTAGTAGATGATTTATGTACTAAAGGAACAAAGGAACCTTATCGTATGTTTACTGCCCGTGCAGAATATCGATTACTTTTAAGAGAAGATAATGCAGATTTACGATTAACAGAAATTGCTAAAAATTTTGGATTAATTGACGAAAAAAGATGGTTATTATATAATAAAAAAATTCATAACATTTTAAAAGAAAAAACAAAAATTCAAAATATTAAAATTGTGCCAAATTCTAAAAATTCCGTAGAACTTAAAAAAGTTTTTAACATTGAATTAAAAAATGAAATTAGTGGATACGAGTTAATTAAAAGATCAGAAATTAATTTCCAAAATATTAAAAATTCTAAAATATTTTTTTCAAAAAACAGTAAATTCGATGAATTAATTGAATTAATTACTCAAATAAAATATGAAGGTTATATTAAAAAACAAAAAAAAGAAATTATGAAACATAAAAAAAATGAAAATACGATTCTACCAAAAAATTTTAATTATAATAAAATTATAGGTTTATCTAATGAAGTAAAAATGAAATTAAATGATTATCAACCTACTTCTATTGGTCAAGCTTCAAGAATTTCTGGTATAACTCCAGCAGCAATATCTATTTTATTAATTTATTTTCACAAATTGTTAAATATTAAAAAATAATTTTTAATACAATTTTTTATAATTAAAATCATTTTTAATAAAATAGCATTATTTAAGTTAAAATATTGTATTTTTATACTTTTGTTATTCTTTAAGGCAACTACTATCATGGTTTTTACAAAAATCTTGTATCCAGAAAAATATATTCAACACCATTTATGTCATCTACAATTAGATCTTCGAAGTTTGAAATTTTTACATCATCATAATATAAAAAATAATTTTTGGATTTTAAATATTGATTCTATTTTATTTTCTTTAATTTTAGGAAGTATATTTTTAATGTTATTTTTTTTTGTTTCTAAAACAATTTCATACTATCAACCAAACAATTTACAAGTTTTTATTGAATTAATTGTAGAATTTATTAATAAAAATGTAAAAGAAATTTTTACAACAAAAAGTAAATTAATTGCACCATTATCTTTAACAGTTTTTATTTGGATATTATTAATGAATTCTATGGATTTAATTCCAATAGATTTTATACCTTATATAATATATACATGTTTTGGAATCAAATTTTTTAGAATCGTACCTTCTGCAGATATTAATATTACTTTTTCAATTTCATTAGTCGTATTTTTATTAATTATTTATTATAGTATAACAAAAAAAGGTCTTTTAGGATTTTTAAAAGAATTAATTACTAATCCATTTCATCATTATCTTTTATATTTGATAAACATTACATTAGAATCTGTCTCGTTATTTTCTAAACCCATTTCTTTAGCATTACGACTTTTTGGTAATTTATATGCAGGAGAAATGGTTTTTATATTAATTGCAGGTTTTATACCCTGGTGGCTACAATGGGTTTTGAGTGTTCCTTGGGCAATTTTTCATATTTTAATTATATTTTTACAAGCATTTATTTTTATGATTTTAACTATAGTATATTTATCAATGGCATCCCAAAAACATTAATTTAATGTAAGAATTTATTTTAAAAGGAAAATTACATGCAACATGTAAATCTAGATATGTTACATTTATCAGCTGCTATTATGATTGGTTTAGCAGCAATTGGTGCCGCTATTGGAATTGGAATTCTTGGAGGAAAATTTTTGGAAGGTGCGGCTAGACAACCAGATTTAATTCCGGTATTACGTACTCAATTTTTTGTTGTTATGGGGTTAGTAGACGCAATTCCAATGATTGCAGTAGGATTAGGATTATATATGATATTTGCTTTTTCCAAATAATGTATATTAATTTTAATATTAAATATTTTATTTTATCATGAGATAATAATTTATGAATTTAAATGCAACAATTTTAGGTCAAATGATCTCTTTTATTTTATTTGTTATATTTTGTATGCAATATATTTGGCCTGAAATCATTCTTGTTATTGAAAATAGAAAAAAAAAAATTATAAAAGGTTTACAAGAGCTGAAAAATGCTAAAGAAGAAATAAAAATATTAAAATTACAAGCAAAAAAAATTATTTGTATCGCCAAAGAAAAATCAAAAGAGATTCTTAATCAAGCAAATAGAAAAAAAATTATTTTTTTAGAGGAAGCAATAAAAACTGCAAAAAAAGAAAAAAAAAGAATTATATTACAAGCTAATTCTGAAATTAAAATTCAAAAAAATAAAATTCGAAAAGAATTAATGAAAGAAATTAATCATTTAGCAATTATTATAACAAAAAAAATCATTCATAAAAATATTGATAATAATAAAAATATAATAGAATCATTTATTAATTATTTATAGTTTTTTGAGGATAATGTGCAAAAAGAAATGGATATAGCACGTGTTTATGCTACAGCAATATTTAATTTTTCTATCAAAAAAAATTGTTTACAATGTTCAAAAAATTTTTTATCTCTTTTATATAAAATTTTTAAAAATAAAAAAATAAATCATTTCTTTTTTTTTCTTTCTGATGTTAAAAATATCTTTCACATTTTGGAAGATACTATATACGAACAATTAAATCAAAATAACAAAAATTTTCTTAATCTTTTAATTTATAATAAAAAATTGCATTTGATTAAAAAAATTCAAGAAATTTTTATTAATTTATATAACAAACATTATAATATTATTACTATTCATATAATTACTGCAATTAATATTAATTTACAAGAAAAAAGAAAAATCTTTTCTTTGTTAGAAAAAAAATTATGTAAAAAAATACATTTGCGATTTAAGGTTAGATCTTCTATATTAAATGGTATGATTCTTAAATTTCAAGATACTATTATAGATGATTGTATTTTAAGTCGTTTAAAAGCATTATCTAACTTTTTATTGGATTAAGAGAATACAAATAGTATGCAATTAAATTCTAGTGAAATTAGTGAAATAATTCAACAACGTATTGAAAAATTTGATATTTCTAAGAATATATACCATGAAGGAGTAATTATTTCTGTTAGCGATGGCATTATACGAATTTATGGAATTAATAATGTTATGTTTGGTGAAATGATTTCATTACCAGATAAAATGTATGCTCTAGTATTAAATTTAGAAAGAGATATTATTAGTGCAGTAGTTTTGGGATCATATTTAAATATTGTAGAAGGTATGAAAGTATATTCTACTGGTCGTATGTTAGAAGTTCCAGTTGGAAAAAATTTATTAGGACGTGTAGTAAATGTTTTAGGTATTCCTATTGATGGGAAAGAAGAAATGAATAGTACAATATATTATCCTATCGAAAAAGATGCACCAGGAGTGATTGAAAGAGTATCAGTTACCGAACCTATTCATACTGGATATAAAGCAATAGATGCTATGGTACCTATTGGAAAGGGACAAAGAGAATTAATTATTGGAGATCGACAAACTGGGAAAACAGCATTAGCAATAGATACAATAATAAATCAAAGAAAATCAAATGTTTTTTGTATTTATGTTGCTATTGGCCAACAACAATCTAAAATATTAAATATTGTAGAAAAATTAGAAAGATATAATGCTTTATCTAATACAATTATTGTAAACGCATCAGCAGCTGAATCACCAGTGATGCAATATCTTGCACCATATTCTGGATGTGCAATGGGAGAATACTTTAGGGATTATGGGGAAAATGCATTAATTGTATATGATGATTTATCTAAACATGCTATTTCATATCGACAAATTTCATTATTATTAAAAAGACCCCCTGGAAGGGAAGCATTTCCTGGAGATATTTTTTATTTACACTCAAGATTGTTAGAAAGAGCTTCGCGTATTAATATGGATAGTGTTTACGAACGAAGTCAAAAAACTGTTTTTGGTAAAACAGGTTCGTTAACTGCACTTCCAATTATAGAAACACAGTCTGGTGATGTTTCTTCTTTTATACCTACTAATGTGATTTCTATTACTGATGGTCAAATATTTTTAGAAACGAATTTATTTAATATGGGTATTCGACCTGCAATTAATCCCGGGATATCTGTTTCTCGAGTAGGTAGTGCAGCACAAACAGAAATTATTAAAAAATTATCTGTAAAAATACGAACAGCATTAGCACAGTATCGAGAGTTATCTGCATTTTCTCAATTTTCTTCTGATTTAGATGAAATTACTAAAAAGCAATTAGATTATGGTCAAAAAATCACTGAACTTTTAAAACAAAATCAGTACCATGCAATGTCTGTAGCAGAACAAGTTATTATTTTTTTTTCTGCTGAAAATGGTTTGCTTGATGAGATTCATGTTGATAAAATACAAGAATTTGAAAAAAATTTATTATTTTTTTTTAAAAATGAATATAGTTCTTTTTTAGATATCCTTAATAATGCTACGCATTATACTAAAGAAATTCAAAAAAAGTTATATGATATTACCAATATATTTAAAAGGAATAATATTTATTAGTATTATATAGTTATTAATCTTATATATCATTTTTAAAAAAATCAGGCAAATTATGATTAATACGAACATGATACGTAATAAAATAAAAAGTATTTCTAATACTAAAAAGATTACTAAAACGATGGAAATGGTTGCAATTACTAAGATAAAAAAAATGCAAAATAAAATATTAATTAGTCAACCATATTTAAATTCTATTAAAGAAATTATTTTTCATTTTTTACAAGGTAAATTAAAAAAAAATATTTTTTTAAAAAAAAAAAAACAAATTAAAAGTATTGGAATTGTAGTTGTTTCTTCCAATCGAGGTTTATGTGGTAGTTTAAATAATAATATTTTTAAAATTGTAAACTCAGTTATGAAAAATAATACGAATCATAATATTAAATTTTTTTTATACATTTTAGGAAAAAGGGGTTCACTATTTTTTAAAAATCAAAATATACATCATAATTATAAAACAATCTTTTTAGATGATGAATTGGAATATACTGATTTAATACCTTTAGCGAAAAAATTAATCATACATTATAAAAAGAATATTTTTGATAAATTATTAATTGTGAGTAATAAATTTTACAGTAGAATACTTCAAAAACCAGAAATATTTCAAATATTACCAATACATAAAAAAAATTTTTCAGGTCCAAAATATACAATATATAAAAATTGGGATTATTTATATGAGTACTATGAAAAATATACAATAGAATATGTACTCAATGAGTATATTATATTTCAATTATTACAATTACTGCTAGAAAATCAATTGAGTGAACAGTCTGCTCGTATGATTGCTATGAAAACTGCTACTGATAATAGTAAAAATATTATTACTGATTTAAGAATATTATATAATAAAATACGACAATTTAGTATTACACAAGAACTCATTGAAATTATTTCAGGAGCAAATATTTGTTTATAAAAATTATATTTTATTATTATATTATTTGTAACATAAGGATATAAAATGAATACTGGTAAAATTATACAAATTATTGGTGCTGTTATAGATGTTGAGTTTTCAAACAAACATCTTCCCAAGATATATCATGCTTTAGAAGTACATTACGATAATAAATTATTGATTTTAGAAGTTCAGCAACAATTAGGATCAGGAATTGTACGTACTATTGCTATGGGTTCTTCAGATGGATTAAAAAGAGGATTAAAAGTTATCAATTTAGGTCATTATATTAAAATTCCAGTCGGAACATCTACATTAGGTCGCATTATGAATGTTTTAGGACAACCTATAGATATGAAAGGACCTATTTTGAATAGTAATGGAAAAACTCCAGAGTATTGGGAAATACATCGGTCTCCTCCAAAATATCAAGAACAATCAAGTTCAATAGAAATTTTAGAAACTGGTATCAAAGTACTTGATTTAATATGTCCATTTTCGAAAGGTGGAAAAATTGGATTATTTGGAGGCGCAGGAGTAGGGAAAACAGTGAATATGATGGAACTAATTCGAAATATTGCTATTCAACATTCTGGATATTCTGTTTTTACTGGAGTTGGAGAAAGAACAAGAGAAGGTAATGATTTTTATCATGAGATGCAAGCATCCAAAGTGTTAGATAAAGTTTCTTTAGTATATGGTCAGATGAACGAACCTCCGGGAAATCGGTTAAGGGTAGCATTTACTGGATTAACGATTGCAGAGAAATTTAGAGAAGAAGGTAAGAATGTATTATTATTTATTGACAATATATATCGGTATATTTTAGCAGGAACTGAAGTTTCTGCATTACTAGGAAGAATGCCTTCTGCAGTCGGATATCAACCAACATTATCTGAAGAAATGGGAATTTTACAAGAGCGTATTACTTCAACTAAAATGGGTTCTATTACTTCAATACAAGCAGTTTATGTTCCTGCAGACGATTTTACAGATCCAGCTCCAGCAATTACATTTTCGCATTTAGATGGTATTATTACATTAAGTAGACAAATATCTTCGTTAGGTATTTACCCTGCTGTAGATCCATTAAGTTCTAGTAGTAGGTTATTAGATGTTACAATTATTGGTAAAGAGCATTATCAAACAGCACGAAATGTACAGTTTATATTACAAAAATATGAAGAATTAAAAGATATTATTGCAATTTTAGGGATTGATGAATTATCTGATACAGATAAGTTACTAGTATCTAGAGCAAGAAAAGTGCAAAGATTTTTATCACAACCATTTTTTGTTGCTGAAATATTTACTGGATCTCCAGGGAAATATGTTACTTTGAAAGAAAATATTAGAGGGTTTAAAGGAATTTTAGATGGAGAGTTTGACGAATTACCTGAACAAGCTTTTTATATGATTGGTAATATTGATGAAGCTATTCAAAAATCAAAGTCTTTATAATAATTTTTAAAATAGGTATTGCATGAAATGTTATTTAAATGTTGTAAGTATCCAAAAAATATTATTTTCTGAATATATTAAAAAAATTCATATTACTACGATCAATGGTATTTTAAATATTTACCCTGGGCATACTGCTTTATTAACTACAACAATACCAGGAGCATTATATATTTTAACCAAATTTAATAAAAAGAAATATATCTACATTTCCTCGGGTATATTAGAAGTACAACCAATGTTCATTCAAGTTGTTGTTAAAAAAGCAATTTTTGCAGAACATTTAAATTATGATACTTTAATGAAAAAAAAAAATAGTATTAACATGCTTATGAAAGACAGTCAGTTAAACAAAAAAAAAGAATTGTATCATAGTTTAAAAAAAATTAATGCAAAATTATATACCATTAATATTATGAAACAATGTGTATAAAGAATATTTTAATATATTCTGATGTATTTAAATGTCAATGTTTTCTACTATTAGTGCGTTTTTTTCGATAAATTTTTTTCTTGGTTCTACAGAATCTCCCATTAATGTTTTAAATAATTTATCAGCTGATATAGCATCTTTAATAGTCACTTGTAACATATTTCTTGTTTCTGGATTCATAGTTGTTTTCCATAATTGATCTGGATTCATTTCTCCTAATCCTTTGTATCTTTGGATATTAATTTCTTGATGTACTTCTTTAAATAACCATTCTATAATTTCTTTAAAATTAGTAATTTTTTTTATTTTGTGATTTTTTTTGAGATAATCATGGTGATCAACTAAATGATTCCATGCTATTTTCAATTTTTGTAATTGATGATATTGAGTACTTAATAATAATTTATTTATAATATAATAATGTTTTTTTTTTGCATGTATTACATGATATTGATATATTATAGGTTCGAATATTTTTTTTTCTATATTATTTATAATATTACTAGAATATTGAATATATTGTGATTGACGATTGAGATTTAAAACAACTGTTTGAGTCCATTTGAATACTTTATGATATTGGTATAAATTTTTTAATTGTGGTTGATATGTTAATTCATGTATGATTTCTTCAGAAAGATTATATTTTGTTTTTAAATGATTTTGAATGTTATAATATTTTAAAATCATTTTTTTAAATTTTGTAATATTATTACTATTTTTTTTTGGATCATTGCTATCAAATGTTACATTTTGCAAAGAAATTTGTATTTGCTTTTTATACATCTCTTCATCATTTTTAATATATAGTTCTAATTTCCCTTTTTTAATTTTATATAATGGTGGTTGAGCAATATAAATATGTCCTTTCTTAATAATTTCTGGCATTTGCCGATAAAAAAAAGTTAATAATAGTGTACGAATATGAGAACCATCAATATCTGCATCAGTCATAATAATAATACTATGGTATCTTAATTTTTTTGGATTATGATCTTTTTTGCCAATCCCACATCCTAAAGCAGTAATAATGGTCCCTATTTCTTGTGAAGAAATCATTTTTTCAAATCTAGCTTTTTCTACGTTTAATATTTTTCCTTTTAAAGGTAAAATAGCTTGATTTTTACGATTTCTACCCTGTTTAGCTGATCCTCCTGCAGAATCTCCTTCTACTAAATATAACTCTGATAATTCTGGATTTTTTTCTTGGCAATCTGATAGTTTTCCAGGTAAATTATTTATATCAAATAATCCTTTTTTTTTACTAATTTCTCGTACTCTTTTTGCAGCTTCTCTCATTTTTGCTGCATGAAGAACTTTATTAATAATATTTTTAGAATCTTGAGGATTTTCTAATAAAAATTCTGATAAATATTCTATAATAATGGATTCAATAACAGATTTTACTTCGGAAGAAATTAATTTTTCTTTTGTTTGTGATGAAAATTTTGGGTTAGACATTTTAATAGATATTATGGCTACTAATCCTTCCCTCGTGTCATCTCCTGTTGTTTGAATTTTATTTTTTTTATTATATCCTTCTTTATTGATGTAATTATTTATTGTGCGCGTAATAGCAGTACGAAATCCAGAAAGATGTGTTCCACCATCTTTTTGTGGTATATTGTTTGTAAAACAATAAATATTTTCTTTAAATGAACTATTCCATTGTATAGCTATTTCTACTGCAATTTTTTTTTTCTCACATTGTAAATGTATGATTTTTGTATGAATAGGTTTTTTTTTTTTATTTACAAATATAATAAAGGATTTTAATCCTCCTGTATGGTGATAAGTTTTTTGTATATTTTGCGAAATATCTTTCATAGAAATTTCAATATTATTGTTTAAAAAAGATAGTTCTTTTAATCTTTTCGCTAAAATTTTATATTTAAAATGAACAACTTTAGTAAATATTTTGTTACTAGGCCAGAAATGTATTTTAGTTCCTGTAGATTTTGTTTTTCCAATAATTTTCAATTGATTGATGGGTTTTCCATTAGAGTATATTTGTTGATATTTATTACCATTTCGATATATTGTGAGTTGTAACTTTTGTGATAATGCGTTTACAACAGAAATACCTACACCATGCAAACCACCTGAAATTTTATATGTATGATTATCAAATTTACCTCCGGCGTGTAGCATTGTTAAAATCACTTCTGCTGTTGGTATTTTTTCTTCAGGATGGATGTCAGTAGGTATTCCTCTTCCATCATCTTGTACAGAAACGGAATTATCTGCATGTAGAATAACTTGAATTTTTTTACAATATCCTGCTAATGCTTCATCAATAGCATTATCTACAACTTCAAAAACCATATGATGCAATCCACTTCCATCATCTGTATCACCAATATACATTCCTGGTCTTTTTCGAACCGCATCTAGTCCTTTTAAGATTTTGATATTAGATGCATTATAATTATTCATCATGATTATTTCCTTGATTATATTTATATATTTTAGATAATTAAAGGCATAATGATGTAAAATGAATGATATTTTTCGAGATTTTGGATATATATTCTGGATATATTATTATTTAAATATATTGTAATAAATTCATTTTGAAGAACATTAATAACATCTAAAATATAATGAATATTCATAGTTAATTCAATGGGATCATTTGTATTACATATTTGAATTGTTTCTTTTATAATTTCATTATTTTCATTTTTTGCACTTAGAATACATTTTTCCTTATGAAAATATAATTTGACTCCTGGAAATTTTCTATTTGTTAGTATAGCAGCTCGCATTAAAGAAGTTTTAAGTTTTTTTCGGTTTATTTTGAGTATTGTTTGAAATTCTTGAAGAAATAAATTTTTATAATCTGGAAATTCATTATCAATTAATTTACTAAAAAGAATATATTCATTAATTTCAAATTTTACCATTTTTAAACCAATACATATTTTCAATGGTGTATTACAGTCTTGTAGTATTTTTATAAGTTCCATAATTGTTTTTCTAGGTATAATAATTGATATTTTTATATTGTTTTCATGAATTGTAGTATTACATAAAGCCATACGGTATCCATCAGTAGCAATAGCAAAAATTTTATTTTTGTTGATTTCAAGATACATACCATTTAAATAATGTCGAATATCTTGCTTTGCCATAGAAAAAGCGGTATGATGAATAATATTTTTTATTTTTTCTTGCGGTAATGTAATATTCGTTGTATTTTTTTCTTGTGAAAATTTTGGAAAATTATTAGCACTTATTGTATTGAGTGTAAATTGAATATTTTCATATGCAATATAAATATTATTAGTGTTGCAAGTAATTTGAAGATTTATATCATTTGGGAAGCTACGAATGACATTAAATATTTTTTTTCCTGATATTACAATAGAATAATTATTATGGTGATTTAATAATTTAATTTTTGTTGTTAATTCTAATTCTAGATTTGTACTTGTTAAAAAAATATAATTTTCTTGAAATTCTAGTAAAATATTGCTAGTCATTGGATATTCATGATTTATACAAATAATGCTATTAAGTTTTTGTAATGGTTTTAATAGTTTGTTTTTTTTTATAATAAATTTCATGGTTGTTATGATTAAAATAAATAATATTTTATATTGGTTATTTATATAGTTATAAAAATGTTATTTTTAAACATTATATTATATTTTATAATATATCAAGAACATTATTAATTATAATATAATACATGAAAATAGTTATCATGTTAGTTTATGTATTGTAATGTAAATTTTGGGAAATTTTCTTATATTTCAAAATAGAAAAAATTTATTGATAATATTGTGAATATTATATTTTTAAAATCAGGATATTCTTAATTCAAAAAATATATTTTATAAATAAAAAATTTATTATATATAATAAATAACAATAGTTGTATGTAAATTATAAAAAATTTATAATATAAAAATATAAGGGGATGCTATGAAACGAACTTTTCAACCTTCTCTATTAAAAAGAAATCGTGTTCATGGTTTTAGGTCTCGTATGTCTACAAAAAATGGACGTAGTATTCTTTCTCGTAGGAGAAAAAAATCACGTTATTCTTTAACGGTTTCTCATAAATAATGCACCAAATCCGATTTTCTTTTTCGAAAAAATTTCGTTTATCTCATTGTAATCATTTTAAAAAAATATTTCAAAAATCGATTAAACTTTCGATATATAATATGATTGTTTTAAGTACAAAAAATCATTTATCACATCCTAGATTAGGTATTATAATTTCTAAAAAGGTTTCAAAAAGTTCTTGTAAAAGAAATACAATAAAAAGATTTATTCGGGAAAGTTTTCGATTATCTCAAAATTATTTATATAACATGGATTATATTGTTCTTGTGCGACCTAAGATTATGTATTACAAGAGATGTTTACTAATAAAAAATATAAAATTATTATGGATGTATTACTATCAATAGTATTATTATAAAATTTAATAATTCTAGTAAAATAATTGTATTGTGTGAAAAAAGAAGTAAAAATAAAATTATATACATTAGTAAATAATATAATGTATTTTACAAAATATTTTTTAAGAGAATATTCAGAATGGGTGTAAAACGATTGTTTTTGGTTTTGATATTATTGTTTTCTTCTTTATTAATATATAAATTATATTTTGTAAAGATTAATAATATTAGAAATATAGAAACAAAATTACAACTTAATATTAATCATCATAAAAATAATTTTTCTGTATTTGAAAAAAATAGTATTGATGTCAAAACTGATGTAGTGTATTTGAAAATTAATTTAATGGGTGGGGAAATACAGACAGCTGAATTATTAAAATATCAAAATAAATTAAATTTTTTGAAAAAATTAAAATTATTATATACAAAAAATAATAATAATTATTGTATTAAAAGTGGATTTATTGCGTATGGTAAAAAAAAATTAATATATGAAAAAAATATTCAATATACTGCTGATCGTATAAGGTTTGAATTAATAAATGGAAACAAAATGTTATTTGTTCCTCTGATTTCAAAGATTAAAGATGGTGTATACTGTACTAAAACATTTATTTTGCAACAAGGTTCATATAAGATCAATATTGAATATAAGATACATAATTATAATTATAAAAAATTTTCATTTTTTCTTGTTAATTATTTAAAACAAATTATTTATCCTATTAAAACTATTATAAATTTTCATAGATATTATATAAAGAATGGATTTGATAATATATTTATTTCTAAAGAACATCAGAAATATAAAAAATTTTTACTGAATGATGTTATTAACAACAATACTTTTTCTTTTGTTTCTTACTCTGGTTGGTTATCTGTATCACAAAAATATTTTTCTGTTGGATGGATTTTAAATAAAAATATTCAAAATACTATTTATACTGCTACAGTAAATGATAATCATACAGTTATTGTTGGTCATCATACATCTACACTAAATGTTTTTCATAAACAAATAAGAAGAATTAATACAGTATTATGGATGGGGCCAAAAATTCAGCATGAGATGTTATCTTTTGCTCCTTATTTTGATTTTACAATAGATTATGGATGGTTCTGGTTTATATCAAAACCCTTATTGTTTTTTTTACATTTTCTGTATTTAATATTTCGCAATTGGGGAATTGCAATTATTTTAATTACGTGTATAATTCGGATGCTGAGTTATCCTTTAGTAAAGTCTCAATATATTTCAGCTATGATTATACAATCATTACAACCAGAAATTAATGCTTTAAAGAAAAAATATAAAGATGATAAACAAAAATCTAGTGAGAAAGTTTTAGAATTATATAAAAAAAATAATGTTAGTCCATTTAGTGGATTATTACCTACATTATTTCAGATGCCAATTTTTTTATCTTTATATTACATGTTAATTAATTCAATAGAATTAAGACAATCGCCCTTTTTATTTTGGATTCACGATTTATCAGTAAAAGATCCGTATTATATTTTACCAATTATTATGGGTATAACAATTTTTGTGATGCAAAAAATGACTCCATCTAGTATACAGTCTCGATTAATTCGAAATAAAATGATAGATTATTTGCCTATAGTATTATCTTTTTGTTTTTTATGGTTACCTGCTGGATTAGTACTTTACTATACTGTTAGTAATATAGTTATTATAATACAACAATTATATATTTATAATAAATTTAAATAAATAGTGATATATGATATATTCTTGATTGTATATTCATGGTATATATTTAAAATAAAAAAATATGAAATTTTATGATACAATTGTTGCTCAAGCTACTCCTTATGGAAGATCTGGTATCGGAATTTTAAGGATATCAGGTCTACAAGCTAAATATGTTGCATATAAAATATTAAAAAAAATACCTCCAGCAAGGTATGCGTATTACACTCCTTTTTTAGATATTTCAGGTTTAGTTATTGATGAAGGTATTGCAGTTTGGTATCCTAAACCATTTTCGTTTACTGGAGAAGATATATTAGAATTACAAGGTCATGGAAATCCTGTTATTTTAGATTTGTTAATTAAAAATATTTTATGTATTAAGAATGTTCGTGTTGCCAATCCTGGAGAATTTACACAACGTGCTTTTTTAAACGGAAAATTAGATCTTATACAATCAGAATCTATCATAAAATTAATTCATGCAGACTCTGAATTGAGTATAAAAGCAGCATTACGATCTTTGCAAGGTTTTTTTTCAAAAAAAATTAATGATTTAATCAAAAAGATAGTAGAAATGAGGATGCTTGTTGAAGCAAATATTAATTTTCCTGAAGAAAATGTTGATATTAACATTCACAGGTTTGCAAAAAAATTAAAGATGATTTTTTTAAATACCAAAGAAATTACAAAAACAGGAAAATTAGGAAATAAAATTCATGAAGGGATGAAAGTTGTTATTATTGGCCCATCAAATTCTGGAAAATCTAGTTTATATAATGCATTATTATTAAATAATTCTGCTATAGTTACTGATATTCAAGGAACAACACGTGATGTTTTACATGATGATATATATATTGATGGAATTACGTTTCAAATAACTGATACCGCGGGTTTTAGACCTACTAACAATATTATAGAGAAAATTGGAATTAGTAAAACTTGGGAACAAATTGAATTATCTGATCATATTCTTTTTGTTGTAGATAATACACTTCCAAAACATACAAAAAGAGAAATTCTTCTACAATTTTTAAATCAGGTATCTTATAAAAAAAATATTACAATATTATTTAATAAATGTGATATTTCTCAAAAAAAATCAAAAGTGATGCGTTTTTTAAAAAAATATATAGGAATTAGAATATCGGCAAAAACTGGAGAGGGGATTAATATTTTAAAGATGCGCCTAAAAAAACAGTCTTTGAATTCTATTACTTGTAATTCCGAGACAGTTTTTTTAGCTCGTCGTCGTCATTTAAAAATTTTAGAATTAGTAATACAAAAAATTTTACATACTCAAAATACATGGAAGATGGATAAAAACATCGAAATACTAGCTGAGAACTTAAAAAATATTCAAAATATGTTAAATGAAATTACTGGATTAGTCACTTCGGATACTATTTTAAATTCTATTTTTTCAAATTTTTGTATTGGTAAATAAGATATAAATATTTTATTGTAACAATAAAATGCCCGAAGGCGGAATTGAACCACCGACACGGGGATTTTCAGTCCCCTGCTCTACCGACTGAGCTATTCGGGCAATTTATTTATATATTTATTAAACCATAAAATTCATGATAATGTCAATTGTTTTTATATTTTATTTATTTTACTATGTTTAGAACTATAAAAATTCATTTTTATAAGATTTTTATCATGATTTCTGGGATATTGAAAGTTTTATTTTACCCTTGAAAGTTTTTATATGTATCCCTATAATTAAATTAATAGCACAATATTTGGATTTTAAGAAAATATTTAAAATACTAGTATTATTTTAAGATAAGAAATAAATAATGTTTTTTTAAGGAGTGTAATTACATGAAAATTCGTCCATTGCACGATCGAGTAATTATAAAAAAACAAGAAGTAGAATCAAAATCAGCAGGAGGTATTGTTTTAACTGGATCTGCTGCAGGAAAGTCTACTCGCGGAACAGTTATTGCAGTAGGTAATGGCCGCATTTTAGATAATGGAAACACTAAACCATTAGATGTAAAAATTGGTGATACTGTTATTTTTAACGAAGGATACGGTGCTAAAACTGAAAAAGTGGATAATGAGGAAGTATTAATTTTAAATGAAAGTGATATTTTAGCGATTGTAGAAAAATAGTATATTTGCAATTCTCTGAAATATATTTATATTTTAAGGGGTATTAAATATGGCAGCTAAAGATGTAAAGTTTGGAAATGAAGCTCGTGTTAAAATGCTTCGAGGGGTCAATGTATTAGCTGATGCAGTAAAAGTAACTTTAGGTCCGAAAGGAAGAAATGTTATTTTAGATAAATCTTTTGGTGCTCCTAGTATTACAAAAGATGGTGTTTCAGTGGCTCGAGAAATAGAATTAGAAGATAAGTTTGAAAATATGGGCGCTCAAATGGTTAAAGAAGTTGCATCAAAAGCTAATGATGTTGCTGGAGATGGCACCACTACTGCTACGTTATTAGCACAAGCTATTGTAAACGAAGGATTAAAGGCAGTAGCTGCTGGTATGAATCCTATGGATTTAAAAAGAGGAATCGATAAAGCTGTAATTAATGCAGTTAAGGTATTAAAGGATATGTCAGTGCCATGTTCAGATTCTGTATCTATTACTCAAGTTGGTACCATTTCTGCTAATGCTGATGAAACAGTAGGGAAACTTATTGCTGAAGCTATGGAAAAAGTTGGTAATGACGGCGTAATAACTGTAGAAGAAGGAACTGGATTACAAGATGAATTAGAAGTTGTGAAGGGAATGCAATTTGATCGTGGTTATTTATCTCCATATTTTATTAATAAATCAGAATCAGGATTAGTAGAATTAGATAATCCTTACATTTTAATGGCAGATAAAAAAATATCTAACATTCGTGAGTTATTACCATTATTAGAATCTGTTGCAAAATCTAATAAACCTTTATTAATTATCTCTGAAGATTTAGAAGGTGAAGCACTAGCTACTTTAGTGGTAAATTCTATGCGTGGTATTGTAAAAGTTGCTGCTGTAAAGGCTCCAGGTTTTGGAGATCGTAGAAAATCTATGTTAGAAGATGTTGCGATTTTAACTAATGGTACTGTTGTTTCTGAAGAATTAGCAATGGAATTAGAAAAAACAACTTTAGAAGATTTAGGTCAATCTAAACGTGTTGTTATTACTAAAGATACAACAACAATTATTGGTGGTTTAGGTAATAAAGTTTCTATTAAAAATCGTATTAAACAAATTCGTACACAATCTCAAGAAGCAACTTCAGAATATGATAAAGAAAAATTAAATGAACGTTTAGCGAAATTATCAGGTGGTGTTGCAGTATTAAAAGTTGGTGCTGCTACAGAAGTGGAAATGAAAGAGAAAAAAGCTCGTGTAGAAGACGCATTACACGCAACTCGTGCAGCAGTAGAAGAGGGTGTTGTAGCAGGTGGTGGAGTTGCTTTAGTGCGAGTAGCGGGCAAATTATCTAAGTTATCCGGACAAAATGAAGATCAAAATGTTGGTATTAGGGTTGCATTACGGGCTATGGAAGCTCCTTTACGACAAATTGTTTCTAATTCTGGAGAAGAACCTTCAGTAGTGACAAATAACGTAAAAGACGGGAAAGGTAATTATGGATATAATGCTGCAACAGACCAGTATGGAGATATGATTAATTTTGGAATTTTAGATCCAACAAAAGTAACTCGATCAGCATTACAATATGCAGCTTCTGTTGCTGGATTAATGATTACTACAGAGTGTATGGTAACAGATCTACCAAAAGAAGAAAAATCTGATATTAATTCTTCCTCTGCGAACAATAGTATGTCTCCTGGAATGGGCGGAATGGGTGGAATGATGTAGTTTTATGTATATAATAATTATAAAACATATCAATAATTACCCTAATCAACTTTTATTAGGGTAATTATTATAGTTTTATATAATATTTTATTTATAATCATTATAATATTTTATGGTCTTATATGCTAGTAATAACTTTAAAGTTGGTTTAAAAATATTATTTGAACAACAACCCTGTTCTATAGAATCTGTAGAATTTGTTAAACCGGGGAAAGGACAAGTATTTTCTAGAGTAAAATTACGAAAATTATTGACAGGACAATTGATAGAAAAAACGTTCCGTGCTACTGATACCTTATTGCGTGCTAATGTTGTTGATATTACACTAATGTACATATATTCTGATCAAAAAATATGGTATTTTATGAATCGTAGTACTTTTGATCAAATTGGAATAGATCAGAACATTATGCAAGATAAGTATAAATGGCTTGTAGAGCAAAATGATTATGTAATTACTTTATGGAATGATCGTCCTATATCAGTTTTGGTTAGTAATTTTGTGAATTTGCAAGTTATATCTGAAGTTTCATCTTTTTCTTTAGATACTGTTATGAGTAATAATCGGAAAAAATTATCCAAGTTATCTACTGGACATATTATCCAAGTCCCATTATTTATAAAGATTGGAGATGTGGTGAAAGTAGATACTCGAACTGGTAACTATATTTCTCGAGTGAATAAATAGAAATATTTTATTTTCTATGACTATTCCATGTAAAGTATAGTACTAAACTATTATTAGTATTAATTCTATCTATAATTTGTTCTCCGAGTATTTTTTTTAATTCCGGAAAAAACAAATTAGAAAGTATTCCTATAGGTTTTTTACATGAATATCTTCTTTTAATAATTTGGTGTAAAATAATTTTTTCGTATTTAGATTCTGTTTGTATCCCTATTTCATCAAATATTAATAAATCTACAGTACTAAGATAATGAATTATTTTTTCTTCTGTAAAGTTTTTATTATTGTTATTAAATGTTTTTTTGACATTTGACATAAGATCTGCAATTGTAATCAGGAGAATTTTCTTTCCTTTTTCAATTAAATAATTACCTATAGCGGCAGCTAAATGATTTTTCCCAGTTCCTGTTGTACCTAAAAAAATAAAATTTTTAAAGCTGTTATGAAAATTTTTAGCATATTGTTTAGAAAGTTTTACTATTTTTTTTTGTTTTTCATTTTTTATTTGATAATTTTCAAATGAACAATTTAAATATAATTGACGAATACCAGATTTTTCTAAAATATTTTTTTTTTTTATTTTATCATTTTCTTGAATAGTTTTTTGAGAAAACAATATTCCTTCTTGATAATTCCAATGTAGTAATTCTTTTCCATATTGAAATTTCGGTTGGATATGATTAGGTATTATATTTTTTAAACGTTGTAATAAATTTATATTATATGCCATGATCAATCCTCATACTGAATATTTTATTAATATAAAATATCTTATATTATTCATTTCTATAAATATATATTGAATAATCAATATTAGAAGTACTTTTTTTTTTGTGTATATACCATGTTTTGGGATAATGAATATTTTTTTTTTTATCTTTTTCGATATATATATATCCTGTATTTTTAATTAAGTTATTTTTATCAATGATTGTAATACTTTTTTGTAAGATATTATTATAGTATGGCGGATCTAAAAAAATAATATCGTATTTTTGATATGTTTTTTTTAACCATACTAGTGCATTGACATTAAGAATTTCAATATTTTGTATATTCAATTTTTTAATATTTTTTTTTATATTATTTAAAATTTTTTTATTATTTTCTATTAATGTAACATATTTTGCATAACGTGATATAGATTCTATACTTAATGCTCCACTACCTGAAAAACAATCTAAACAGTTCGCATTATAAATTTTTTTTTCTATCCAATTAAATAATGTTTCCCGTATTCTATGTAGAGTAGGACGTAAGTATACATGATTGATTAGTGTAATATTTCTTCCTTTGAGATATCCCGATATAATTTTTATTGTATTAAATGTTCTTTTTTTCATAGAATATATGGTGTAAATAGTTATGGAATACATTATATATTATAATAAATATATTAATATTTTTTATTGTATATAAAAAAATTAAGGATATTTTATATGTCTGGTGAAAAAAACAGTAATTTATTTTCCTGGTTTAAAAAAATAAAAGATAAAACTGTTGATATCAAGGATCAGTTATTTTATGGTGATTCGAAAAATATAGAGCATACTTCTCAGAATATATCTAAAAAAAAAAATAATTTTTTTCAAAATATATATTTAGGAATTAAAAAGAATAAAGATAGTTTTGCATGTAAAATAAAAAATTTTTTTATGTATCACGAAATTAATGATAATTTTTTTAAACAATTAGAAGAAAATTTATTAATGTATGATTTTGGGTATGAAATTACAAAAAAAGTTATCGCAATGTTAATTACAGAACATAAAAAAAATAAATTAAAAAAAAAAAAAGAATTATATCTTATATTAAAACAATTGCTTTGTAATACTTTGAAAGTTGAATCATTGAATATATATAATTCGTATAATAAATTAAAAAATATCCCTCATATTATTTTAATGGCCGGAGTAAATGGTGTTGGTAAAACGACAACAATTGCTAAATTAGCATATTTATATAAAAAAATTGGATATTCTGTGATGTTATCTGCTAGTGATACTTTTAGAGCAGCTGCAATTGATCAATTAAAAATATGGGGAGAAAAAATTAATATTCCAGTATTTTCCTGTGATCTAGGTACAGATCCATCTGCTGTCATTTTTGATTCTATACAATACGCAAAAAATAATAATATAGATATTGTATTAATTGATACATCTGGTAGGTTGCACAATAAAGTACATTTGATGCAAGAATTAAAAAAAAATATTCGAGTAATTCGTAATAATTGTTTACATTCCCCTCAAGAAATTTTTTTAGTATTGGATGCTTGTAATGGTCAAAATTCTATGAATCAAGTAGAAATATTTTATCAAGAAATTAAAAAAATTACAGGAATTATATTAACAAAATTAGATGGAACAGCGAAAGGAGGAATAGTTTTTTCTATAGTAAATAAATTTCATATCCCTATTAAATATATAGGTATTGGTGAAAAATTACAAGATATATATCTATTTAACAAAAAAGAATTTGTTGATACTTTTTTTTCGGAGTATAATAATTAATATTTCAAAAATATAAGATATATTTATCAACAGGATTATAATATACTATATAATGTAAATAATTTCATAAATTTTCGATATTCATTATTATTAATAAGATAATAAAAATTGATTAAAGTACACGAAATGTTTTGTTTCAATAGGAAACTACATGGTTTATAAGATACAATTTCTCAAAGTACTTTCTTTAAAAGATTTGCGTTCTTATATTCAAAATATATTTTCGTGGAAGATACTATCTGTTCATGAAGAACGATTATTATCTGAACAAGTATATTATAATTCTGATATTATAGCAGCTAGAACGATTGTTTTATCTAATTTGAGATTTGTAGTACATATTTCTCGTAATTATTTAGGTTATGGGTTACCCCAAGCTGATCTTATTCAAGAAGGAAATATTGGACTTATGAAAGCAGTTCGTAGGTTTAATCCAAATATTAATGTTCGCATTATATCTTTTGCTATATATTGGATAAAATCTGAAATGCATGAATATATATTGAAAAATTGGAGAATTGTAAAAGTTGCAACTACAAAGTCACAAAGAAAGTTGTTTTTTAATTTACGAAAAACAAAAAAAACATTAGGATGGTTAAGTGATTGTGAATTAAAAACAGTTGCAAAAAAATTAGGGGTGAAAAAAAACGATGTACAAGAAATGGAAACAAGATTATTAACTAAAGATGTTACTTTATATCCAGTGATTACAAATCAACAAAATGATTTTAATAATAGTAAGAAGATGATTCCATATTTAAAAGATTATAAGTCTAATTTTGCTAAGAAATATGAAAAAGAAGATTGGGGAAAATATCACATGAACAAATTAAATTATGCTATGTTAAATTTAGATGCAAGAAGTCGCTATATTATTTATGCTAGATGGTTTAATCATCAAAATAAAATTACATTACAAGAAATTGCGAAAAATTATGGTATTTCTGCAGAAAGAGTTCGTCAATTAGAAAAATATGCTATTCAAAAATTGAAATATTCTATACAACATTGAATACTTTGTATTTATAGTACTGGATGATTCCTAGTAGTTTTATATAATAATATTATGTATGATGGATTAACAAAATGATATTTTACAATATATAGATATATTATGTATTCGTTGTAGAACTATTATATTCTTCATAAAAATTTTTAAAGTATATAATTGATATATTATTGCACATGGCTCAATAGTATTAATGAAATATTATTGTATAACCTACATTACATATATGATACAAGTACATTGTATAAAATATTTTCTATTTTTAAATTTTTTGAAAATATTATTTTTGATATTTTAAATGAATTGGTTTGAAAATTATATTGAATTATTTACATGGATATTGATTACAATTATTTAAAATATTATAATAAGTTTAATATATGATTGTATAGTATATTATATTTTATAATAATTATTGAATATAATAAAGTATTTTATTATTATTATAAAATATATTTAATGAAAAAACATATATTATAATACTTATTTTTTTTATGATAAATAGTTACTTGGTAAAAATACAGTTTTTTTAAAATTTTAGGATATATTTATGGATATTATTAACCATATTCTTGGTTTTCCCAGAATAGGTTTGCATCGAGAATTAAAAAAAGCTCAAGAAGATTATTGGTCCGGAATGATTTCACAAAATGAGTTACTAAGAATCGGTTCTCAAATACGATTAAATAATTGGAAAAAACAAAAAACATTAGGTATTAATTTATTACCTGTAGGTGATTTTGCTTGGTATGATCATGTGTTATCTATGAGTATGTTATTAGGAAATATTCCAGATAGGCACAAAAATTCTGATGGTTCAATAAATTTAGATACGTTATTTTACATTGCTCGAGGTATTGCGCCAAATAGAAATCCTGTTTTAGCTTCTGAGATGACAAAATGGTTTGATACAAATTATCATTATATTGTTCCAGAATTTACTCAAGATCAGAAATTTAGTTTATCTTGGTTACAGTTATTTGAAGAAATTGATGAAGCTTTAGAGAAAGGGTATAAAATTAAACCAATTCTTATAGGACCTATGACATATTTATGGTTAGGAAAAGTTAAGGGTAAAAAATTTAGTCGATTAGATTTATTAAAAAATATTTTACCGGTATATCAAGAGATTCTATTAAAAATAAAGAAAAAAGGTGTTGAATGGGTACAAATTGATGAACCAATTTTATCATTAGAATTACCTGATGCATGGTTACAGGAGTTTCAAAAAACTTATGAACTATTATCTCAGAATAATAAAGTATTATTAACTACTTATTTTGATAATATTAATCATAATCTAGAAACGATTGTTGAATTACCAATTCATGGTTTACATATCGACGTTATTGATGGAAAATATAATTTATCTGATATCAGTAAAAAGGTACCTAATCATTGGGTATTATCTTTAGGTATTATTAATGGTAGAAATATCTGGAAAACAGATTTAAAATATTGGTTTAATATTATTCAATCAATTGTAAAATTTCATAAAAATTTATGGGTATCTACTTCGTGTTCTTTAATACATTGTCCAGTAGATTTAGATCTCGAAAATAACATAGAATTAGAAATTAAGAACTGGTTTGCATTTGCAGTACAAAAATGTTATGAATTGAATTTATTAACTATAGCATTAAAGAATAACAATTCAAGTATATTACATTCTTGGAGTAATTTATTATATACACATGCATATTCTCATCATGTTCATAATAAATCTGTACAAAAAAAAATGTATGAAATGAATGAATATAATGCTATAAGAAGTACACCATATAATGTACGTTCGAAACTTCAAAAAAATAAATTTAATTTACCAATTTTACCAACAACTACCATTGGTTCCTTTCCTCAAACAATAGAAATTAGGAATTTACGTCTCAATTATAAAAATAATAAAATTGATTTTCAAACCTATAGTGATGAGATTAAAAAACATATCCAACATGTTATTTTACAACAAGAAGAATTAGGTTTAGATGTTTTAGTACATGGTGAAGCTGAAAGAAATGATATGGTAGAATATTTTGGAGAAAATTTAAACGGATTTATTTTTACACAATATGGATGGGTACAAAGTTATGGATCTCGTTGTGTAAAACCACCAATAATTATTGGTGATGTATCTAGACCAAAGGCAATGACAATTGATTGGTTAAAATATTCACAATCTTTAACTAAAAAACCCGTGAAAGCTATGTTAACTGGACCAGTTACTATTTTATTATGGTCGTTTTTAAGGGAAGATTTACCGAAAAATACAATATCAGATCAAATTGCATTAGCATTATCTGAAGAAGTATTAGAATTAGAAAAATCTGGAATTAATATTATCCAAATTGATGAACCTGCCTTAAGAGAAGGATTACCACTACGTAAATCAGATTGGAAGTATTATTTATCTTGGGCAACAAGATCTTTTAGATTATCCTGTTCAAAAGTACAAGATAGTACCCAAATTCATACACATATGTGTTATTGTGAATTTCAAGATATTATGGATTCTATTGTACAATTAGATGCAGATGTTATAACAATTGAAACTGCTCGTTCTGATATGGAATTATTAGAATTTTTTAAAAAATTTCAATATCCTAATGAAATTGGACCTGGAGTTTATGATATTCACTCCCCAAATATTCCAACTGTTTCAGAAATTGAACATTTATTAAATATTGCTATGCAATATATTCCTGTAGAACGTTTATGGGTAAATCCTGATTGTGGTTTAAAAACAAGAAGTTGGAAAGAAACCTTGTTATCTCTAAGGAATATGGTTATTGCAACAAAAAATATTCGTAATAAAATTTTAAATACGTAAAATGGCTGTTAACAAAAGGGTAAATTTTCCCTTTTGTTGTGGTTATTGATAATTTAGTGTGTAAAAATTCTTTGATTGGTAAATATCATCGAGATATTGTATTCATTGGCTGCTCTTATAACTTCTTGATCTCTTATTGATCCTCCAGGTTGTACAATACAGGATATATTTTTATGTATACATGTATCTATACTATCCCGAAAAGGAAAAAACGCGTCGGAAGTCATGATAATTTTTCTATTATGTAATTTAAAAATATTTTTATTTCTGTTGTATTGTTTATTTGCAATTTTTACTGATTCTAATCGATTAGTTTGTCCAGAACCAATTCCAATAGTATAATATTTATCACTATATAGAATAGCATTAGATTTAATAAATTTTGTAATTTTCCAAGCAAAAATAGCATATTTTATTTCTGCAGGGCTTGGTTTTTTATTACTTACAATATTCCAATTGTTTGCATTATTTAGATTTTCATAGTTTTTTTGTACTAATAAGCTATTTCCAATAGTTTTAAATTCGATGTTTTTATGATTGTTGTTATTAGGATATCCACATATTAGTACTTTAATTTTTGGATATAGTTTCAAAATATTTTTTGCTTTTTGAGTAATTTCAGGTCCAATAATTATTTCTACAAATTGTCTTTTAATAATTATTAAAATAATTTTTGTATTAATAATTTTATTAAAACTAATGATTCCTCCAAATGCTGAAATAGGATTACTACTATAAGCATTTAAGTATGCTATGGCAAGATCTTGATTACTAGAAGCACCACAGGGATTTCCATGTTTTACAATAATACATGTTGGTTTTTCAAATTGATTAACACATTCATATGCTATATGAGCATCGTAAATATTGTTATATGATAATTTATTTCCATTGATTTGTTTGAAAGAATCTATAGAACCTATTTTCTTTTTATTTGTTTTGATATATAGTGCTGCTTTTTGATGAGGATTTTCTCCGTATTTTAAATTTTCCTGTTTTGTATATTTGATATGTATTTCTTTCGGAAAAATATCATTTTTTTTTTGATTAATATTTAATTTTTTATTAAAATACTGCATGATTGAATAATCATATTGGTGGGTGTATTGAAATGCTTTTTTTGCTAATTGTATTCTAGTAGAGATTGTAGTACTTCCGTAAGTATTGATTTCTTTTATAACATTATCATAGTCTGTAATATCAGTTACAATAGTAACATTTTCATAATTTTTTGCAGATGCTCTAGCAAGAGAAGGTCCGCCAATATCAATACATTCTATATTTTGGTGATGTTGTTGCTCATCAAATAAATAGAAATTTACAATTACTAAATCAAAAAAAGTAATACTTTTTTTTTTAAAATCGTTCGTATTATCTTTTTTATTTCCTAAAATCCCTGAAAATATTTCTGGGTGTATAGTTTTTATTTTTCCATGTAGTATTTCTGGTTTTTTGGTAATATTAAAAATATTTTTTACAGGAATATTATTTTTTTTTAAAAGATTTTCAGTTTTGTTAGTAGCAAAAATTGTAATATTATTTTTTATTAATTCTTTTGCTAATATCAGAATTTTATTTTTATTAAATACACTAATTAATGCATTTTGAATTTTTTTATGAACTTCCATATCACGATTCCTGGTATACATAATCATGGATCAATGTATGTAAATGAAATATTTTTCAAGAAAATATTATATTTAAATATTTATATATGATTAATTATATAATATATATTATATATGCAGCATATATTTTTAATTATGTTTTGAGATATTTGTAAGAGGTGTACTCATGGAAGACAAGATTGAAAAGACGATATATGCTTCAAGATGGTTAATGTTTCCTGTATACCTTGGATTATCATTTGGTTTTATACTATTGACATTAAAATTTTTTCAACAGATTATTTCCGTTGTTCCTGAAATTTTGATTATGTCTGAATCAGGTTTAGTATTAATTGTATTATCATTAATTGATATTGCATTAGTGGGTGGATTATTAGTAATGGTCATGTTTTCAGGATATGAAAATTTCATTTCTAAAATGGATATTGAAGATAATAAAAAAAGATTAGGATGGATGGGAACTATGGATGTTAACTCTATTAAAAATAAAGTGGCGTCTTCAATAGTTGCAATTTCTTCCGTACATTTATTAAGATTATTTATGGAAGCTGAAAAAGTTTTAGATGATAAAATTATGTGGTGTGTGATTATTCATTTAACGTTTGTGTTATCTGCTTTTGGAATGTCTTATATCGATAAGATGAATAAAAAAAAAATATATCCTGGGAAAATGTAATTATCATATGTTGTTATGTTAAAAATATTTTATATTAATAAAATTATTTATAAATTTTATTAAGAAGAATATTAATATAAACCATTTTATTATGATAATCATGATAGTTATTATATTAATAACTATCATAAATATTGTTATTTATAATTTTTTTTAACAGTAATAATATTATCTTTTTGATTTTGTTTTTGTTGATTAGATTTTTTTATTTTCTCTTTATATTTCTTTAATCTATGTAGATGATAAATATATCCTGTTCCTGCGGGAATTAATCTTCCAACAATAACATTTTCTTTTAATCCTCTTAATTCATCTCTTTTACCAGAAACTGATGCTTCAGTTAATACTCTTGTAGTTTCTTGAAATGATGCTGCAGAGATAAAAGATTCTGTTGCTAGTGATGCTTTTGTAATTCCTAATAAGTTTCGGGAAAACGTTGCTTGTTTTTGTTTTAGATATTTTAATTTTTTATTTTGTCTACTTATACGGGAGTATTCTACTTGTTCACCTTGTAAAAGATTAGAGTTACCAGGTTCAATAATAGTTACTTTTCTGAGCATTTGTTTAATAATAACTTCGATATGTTTATCATTAATTTTAACACCTTGTAATCTATATACTTCTTGTACTTCATTAAGAATATATTTAGTGACTGCTTCTACTCCTCGTAATCTTAAAATATCATGTGGAGATTCTATTCCATCAGAAAGAACATCACCTTTTTCTACAAATTCTCCTTCAAAAATATTTAATTGTCTCCATTTAGGAATCATATCTTCGTATACATCACCATGATCTTTTGGTGTAATAATTAATCTAATTTTTCCTTTAGTTTCTTTTCCAAATGATACAATTCCACTAGTCTCTGCTAGAATTGCTAATTCTTTGCCATATCTTGCTTCGAATAAATCTGCAACACGAGGTAATCCTCCAGTAATATCTTTTGTTCTTCCTGTTTCTTGAGGGATTTTAGCTAATATATCTCCTGATTGTACTTTAGTACCATTTTTTAATTGTATAATTGCTTTTCCAGGAATAAAATATTGTGCGGGTATATCTGTATTGGGTATTAATACATCATCTCCATTTTTTTGAATAATTTTTAATGTTGGTCGTAAAATTTTTCCTGTTGTACTACGTTCTGACATTTCCAATACAATAATTGATGATAAACCAGTAATTTCGTCGTGTTGATTTACAATACTTTGTCCTTCAATCATATCTATAAATTGAATATATCCATCTACTTCTGTAATAATGGGAATTGTGTGTGGATCCCATGTTGCTAATACATCTCCAATATGAACATGATCTCCATGTTTTTTTTCTAAAGCGGCACCATATGGTATTTTATAACTTTCTTTAGTTTTTCCAAAATTATCTATAATTTTTAATTCAACTTTTTTAGAAGTAATAATGTTTTTTGCTTCAGAATTTACAACAGATTTTAAATTGTTGATATGAATAATACCTGAATTTTTAATCTCAATACTAGATTCTGATACTGACCTAGAAGCAGCGCCTCCGATATGAAAGGTTCTCATAGTTAATTGGGTTCCTGGTTCTCCAATAGATTGAGCAGCTATTACACCAATGGCTTCACCTTTTTTAACTAATTTCCCTCGTGCTAAATCTCTACCGTAGCAATATGCACAAATTCCAAAATTTGTTTCACAATGTACAACAGATCTTACTGTTATACAATCAATAGAATTTTCTTCTAAGATACGACATTGTTGTTCTTCGAGTAGTGTATTTTTAGGAATTAGTATTTCTTGGCTAGTAGGAGAGATAATATCTATTGCAGTTACTCTTCCTAATACTCTTTCTCGAATTGGTTCTTTAATTTCGCTTCCTTCAATAATAGCTTGCATAATAATACCATTGGTTGTTCCACAATTATGTTCTGTTACTACTAAATCTTGTGCAATATCTACTAATCTACGTGTTAAATAACCTGAATTTGCTGTTTTTAAAGCAGTATCTGCTAATCCTTTTCTTGCACCATGTGTAGAAATAAAATATTGTAGTATATTCAAACCCTCTCTAAAATTTGCTGTAATTGGTGTTTCAATGATTGATCCATCTGGTTTCGCCATTAAACCACGCATTCCTGCTAATTGTCTGATTTGTGCTGTAGAACCTCTTGCTCCAGAATCTGCCATCATAAAAATATTATTAAATGATTTATTTTTTTGTAATTTTCCATTTTTATCACAATATTCTTCAGTAGATAAAGTATTCATCATAGCTTGTGATACTGTTTCATTTGATGTGGACCAAATATCAATGATTTTATTATATCTTTCTTCTGTGGTCATAATCCCCAATTGAAATTGTTCTTGTATTTCTACTACTTCTTTTTCTGCCTGTGAAATAATTGTATTTTTTTCTTTTGGTATGATCATATCTTCTATTCCTACTGATATTCCAGATAATGTAGAATATTTAAATCCAGTATACATAATTTTGTCAGCTAATAATACTGTTTCTTTTAAATCTAATACTTGTATACATTCATTTAATATCTTTGTAATAGATTGTTTATTTAATGTTTTATCAATTAAACTAAACGGTAGTCCTTTTGGAATTATATTCCATAAAATTGCTCTACCAACACTAGTTTTAATCACATGTATATTTTTTTGAAATTGATTGTTTTTAATTTTCACATATTCTGTTATTTTGACATGTATTAAAGAGTGTAATCCAATGATTCCCATTTGGTATATTTTTTCTACTTCAAAAGTATTTTTAAAGAATTTACCTTCTCCTTTCCCCCCCTTTTTTTTTCGTGTCATATAGTATAATCCTAATACAACATCTTGAGAGGGTACAATAATTGGTTCTCCATTAGCAGGAGAAAGAATATTATTGGTGGACATCATTAATTCTTTTGCTTCTAATTGTGCTTCTTTAGTTAAAGGAATATGTACTGCCATTTGATCACCATCAAAATCTGCATTATATGCAGCACATACTAATGGGTGTAATTGAATTGATTTTTCTTCTATTAAGATTGGGTTAAATGCTTGTATTCCTAGTCTATGTAGTGTTGGAGCACGATTTAGTAAAATCGGATGGTTGTTTGTAATTTCTTCTAACATGTCCCATATAATTGGTTCTTCTGCTTCTACCATTCTTTTAGCAGCTTTAATGGTAGTTGCAAAACCTTTATTTTCTAGTTTTCCATATATAAACGGTTTAAATAATTCTAATGCCATTTTTTTGGGTAATCCACATTGATTTAATTTTAAGTATGGTCCTACTGTAATTACAGAACGACCAGAGTAATCTACTCTTTTCCCAAGTAAATTTTGTCTGAATCTACCTTGTTTCCCTTTAATCATATCTGCTAAGGATTTTAGTGGTCTTTTATTAGATCCTAAAATTGCTTTTCCTCGACGTCCATTATCTAATAATGCATCTATAGCTTCTTGTAACATCCTTTTTTCATTACGAACTATGATATCTGGTGCAAATAAATTTAATAATCTTTTTAATCTATTATTTCTATTAATTACTCTTCGGTATAAATCGTTTAAATCTGATGTTGCAAATCTACCACCATCTAATGGTACTAGTGGTCTTAAGTCTGGAGGTAAAATGGGTAAAACAGTTAAAATCATCCATTCTGGTTTATTTTCAGAAATAATAAAGGATTCTATAATTTTAATTCTTTTAATAATTTTTATTTTTTTTGTTTCAGAAGTAAGTTCTTTTAGTTGACTGTGTAATCTTTCGTATTCTTCGGATAAATCTATATCTCTTAATAATTCTTGGATTGCCTCAGCTCCTATTTTTGCTTCAAACTCATCTCCAAATTCTTCTAGTGCATGTAAATATTGTTCTTCGGTTAATATTTGTTTTTTTTCTAAGTTTGTCATTCCTGTTTCTATTACAATATAAGATTCGAAATATAGTATCTTTTCTATATCTCGAAGAGGTAGATCTAATAATATACTGATTTTAGATGGTAAAGATTTTAAAAACCAAATGTGAGCGATAGGCGTTGCTAATTCTATGTGCCCCATTCTTTCCCTTCGTACTTTACTTTGTGTGACTTCAACACCACATTTTTCGCAAATTACTCCTCTGTGTTTTAGTCTTTTATATTTTCCACATAAGCATTCATAATCTTTTATTGGACCAAAAATTCTAGAGCAGAATAATCCATCTCTTTCGGGTTTAAAAGTTCGATAATTAATTGTTTCTGGTTTTTTAACCTCTCCAAATGACCAAGAACGAATAGTCTCTGGAGATGCGAGTTCAATTTTAATAGAATTAAATTCTTCAACTGAATTATTTTTTTTTAAAAATTTTATTAAATTTTTCACCTGAAAACTCCATTTTATTCAAAGAAAAAATAATTATATTAATTTGAATATTATTTATATATAATAATCGTAATTATATTATTCATCATTAAGTTCAATATTAATTCCTAAGGATCGAATTTCTCTTAATAGTACGTTAAATGATTCTGGCATTCCAGGATTCATTTCGTAATTTCCTTTTACAATATTTTTGTATACATTACTTCTTCCATGTACATCATCTGATTTTACAGTTAACATTTCTTGTAGTGTATAAGAAGCACCATAGGCTTCTAGTGCCCATACTTCCATTTCTCCAAATCTTTGTCCTCCAAATTGTGCTTTTCCTCCTAGTGGTTGTTGAGTAATTAAACTGTAAGAACCAGTAGATCTTGCATGCATTTTATCGTCAACTAAGTGGTTTAGTTTTAACATATACATATATCCTACTGTAATAGGTCTTTCAAATTTTTCTCCTGTTCTTCCATCAAATAAATCAATTTTTCCTGATTTTGGTAAATCACCTAATTGCAAGAGGTTTTTTATTTCCTCTTCTGTTGCTCCATCAAATACTGGTGTTGAAATTGGGAGCCCATTTTTATAATTTTCTGCTAATATTAATATCTCTTGATCAGTGAAGGTATTAAAATCAATTTTTTGTCTTATTTTACTACCAAGATTAAATGCTTTTTGTATAAAAGAACGTATGTGGTGAATTTCTTTTTGTTGTTTTAACATTGTATTAATTTTATTACCAATGCCTTTCGCTGCCATTCCTAGGTGTGTTTCTAGTATTTGTCCGATATTCATCCTGGATGGTACTCCTAATGGATTTAATACGATATCTACAGGAATTCCATATTTATCATACGGCATATCTTCTACTGGATTAATTCTTGATATTACTCCTTTATTACCATGTCTACCAGCCATTTTATCTCCAGTTTGTATTTTTTTTTTCACTGCTAAAAATATTTTCACAGTTTTTAGTACTCCTGGAGCTAAATCATCCCTTTTTAAAAATTTTTTCTTTTTAAAATCTATATTTATTTGGAATTCTTTTTTTAACATTTTATATTTTTTAAATATGTTTTTTACTCTTTTAGATCGATCTTTTTGTTTGATATTAATTTTATGCCATTTTTCTTTGTTGATTGTTTGTAAATATTCAATGGATATTCCTGATTTTATTAAAATACTTTCCATTCTTTTAAATAAATGAAATTGAAATATTTTAAATTCTTTTTCAAGTTTTTTTTGAATTTTTTTAATTTGTATTTTTTCAATTTCTAATGTTCTTTTATCTTTTTCAATCCCTTCTCTTGTGAATACTTGTACATCAATTACTGTTCCTGATATTTCGCTTGGTACTCTCAAAGAAGAATCTTTTACATCAGAAGCTTTTTCACCAAAAATTGCTCGTAATAATTTTTCTTCTGGAGCTAATTGTGTTTCTCTTTTTGGTGTGACTTTACCAACTAAAATATCCCCCCCAGTTACTTCTGCTCCGATATATACAATACCAGATTCATCTAATTTTGATAAAGATGATGCACTAATTCCTGGGATATCTGTACTAATTTCTTCAGGTCCTAATTTTGTATCTCTAGCTATACAAGATAATTCTTGTATATGAATTGTAGTAAATTTATCTTTATGTATTAGATTTTCGGATATTAATATTGAATCTTCAAAATTATACCCGTTCCAAGGCATAAAGGCAACTCTGATGTTTTGACCTAATGCGAGTTCTCCTAGATCTGTTGCAGAACCATCTGCTAAAATATCGTTTTTTTGTACTCTTTCTCCGATGGTTATACAAGGTGTTTGATTGATACAAGTATTTTGGTTAGATCTTGTATATTTAGTTAAATGATAAATATCAATTTCAGATTCTTCTGGTGGAGTTTCGTTTTTGTCTATTGCAATGATAATTCTAGCGGAATCAACGTATTGAATTATTCCACCTCTTTCAGCTACCATTGTGACTCCAGAATCTATTGCTACTGCTCTTTCTATTCCAGTACCAACTAATGGTTTTTCAGGTTTGAGATTTGGAATAGCTTGTCTTTGCATATTTGCACCCATGAGAGCACGATTAGCATCATCATGTTCTAGAAATGGGATTAAAGATGCTCCGACGGAAACAATCTGTTGTGCAGAAACATCCATATAATGAATGTCATTTTTATGAAATAAATTTGCTTCTCCTTGATTTCTACAAATTATTAAATCATTTATAAAATTTCCATCTTTTGTAATTTTTGCATTTGCTTGTGCAATAACATAAGTACTTTCTTCTATTGCTGATAGATAGTGTATATTATTGTTTACGATACCATTTTTTACTTCTCTATATGGAGTTTCTAAGAAACCATATTCATTAATTCTAGCATATAAAGATAATGAATTTATTAAACCAATATTTGGACCTTCAGGCGTTTCTATTGGACAAATTCTTCCGTAATGTGTAGGATGTACGTCTCGTACTTCAAATCCTGCTCTTTCTCTCGTTAATCCTCCTAATCCTAATGCAGAAATTCTTCTTTTGTGTGTTATTTCAGATAAAGGATTATTTTGGTCCATAAATTGTGATAATTGACTTGATGTAAAAAATTCTTTTACAACTGCTGAAATTGGTTTAGAATTAATAACATCTTGTGGCATTAGTGTATTTAAGTCCCCTAGTGATAATCTTTCTTTTACAGTTCTTTCAACCCGAATTAAACCAATTCGAAATTGATTTTCTATCATTTCTCCAATAGATCTAATTCTTCTATTTCCTAGGTGGTCAATATCATCAATATTACTTTTTCCATCTCGAATTTGAATTAATTTTTTAATAACATCAATAATATCTTTTTTACTTAATACACTTGATCCTGTATTTTTTATCCGAGCTAATGATTTGTTAAATTTCATTCTACCAACTTGTGAAAGATCATATCGATCTTCTGAAAAGAATAAATGTTTAAAAAGATATTCTGCAGTTTCTTTAGTTGGTGGTTCTCCAGGCCGCATAATCCGGTAAATTTCTATTAGAGCACTTGTTTGATCTGATATTGAATCAATTTTTAATGTTTCAGAAATATACATGCCTTGATTAGATTGATCAATATTAATTGTTTCTATGGTATTAATTTTTTTTTCTTTTAGAATATTTATATTTTCAATATTTAGTGTTGTGTTAGCTAATATAATTGGTTGATTAGTTTTTGAATCGATGTATTTTTTGCAAATAGTTTGTCCAATAAGATGTTCAATAGGTACTTCAGTACAAGTAATATTTTCTTTTTTTAATTCTTGAATGTGTTGGTTAGTAACTTGTTCTCCTTTTTGAACATAAAGGATATCATTTTTTTGAATATCAAATGATATTACTTTTTCTTTCAATTCATGAATATTAAAAATTATATATATTTTATTATTAATAAATTGATATCTATTTTTTTTGAAAAATAGATTAAGAATTTTTTCTGTATTATATCCTAAAGCCTGTAAAATCATTGTCACTGGAACTTTTCGACGACGATCAATACGAGCAAATAAATGATCTTTATGATCGAATTCAAAATCTAACCAAGAACCTCTATATGGAATGATACGAGCGTTATATAATATTTTTCCTGAAGAATGTGTTTTTCCTCGATCACTATCAAAGAATACTCCTGGGCTTCTATGTAGTTGAGAAACTACAACTCTTTCAGTGCCATTAATTATGAAAGTTCCATTATTTGTCATTATTGGAATTTCAGCAATATATACTTCTTGTTCTTTAATATCTTTGATAGTATGTTTTTCTTCTTCTGTTTCGTATATTATTAATCTTAAGGTAACTCGTATTGATACAGAGTATGTTGCTCCTCGCATTTGGCAATCTCTAGTACTTAATGTAGGATTTCCAATACGATATGTTACATATTGTAATTCTGCACTTTTATTATAGCTGGTAATAGGAAATATAGACTTAAAAACTGCTTCTAGTCCTTTGTTTCCTTTTGGGTCTATTTTTAAAAAACTTTCAAAAGAATTTAATTGAATACCCAGTAGGTATGGAATCTTTAAGATGATTGGATATTTTCCAAAATCTTTACGAATTCTCTTTTTTTCAGTTTTAGAGAACACTATAAGAATCCTTACATGTAGTTGAATATTATAAAATATATAATATTTTTGGGTTGACAGAGGAATATATTGTATGAATAATATATTATTATTAATATAATATATATAATCATATAATATATGTTTTTTAAAAAAAAGAAAAATTATTATAATAATACTTAACTGATGAGAATTTTTTATCATCAGTTAAAATATTATGAAAATATATTAATTATTATTTCAATTGTAATATTATTTCATTTCTATTGTAGCACCAACTTTTTCTAAAGCAATTTTTAATGTTTCTGCATCATTTTTACTAATTTTTTCTTTTAATATTACTGGAGCAGATTCTACTAAATCTTTTGATTCTTTTAATCCTAACCCAGTAGCACTACGAACAGCTTTAATCACTGGAATTTTATTTTTTCCAATAGATTTTAGAATAACATCAAATTCTGTTTTTTCTTCTATCTTCTCTTTTGTATGATTTACATTTTTTTCTGGAAGTATCATAGAAGATACACCAAATTTTTTTTCCATTGTAGAAATAAGATCTACGACATCCATAACAGACATTTCTGATATTGCATTAATTATTTGTTCTTTTGTAATATTCATAATATACTGTCCTCGCAACAATAAAATTTATTTTATGTATAGTATTAATTATATCGATAGGTTTTATGTTTTAATTTTTTTTTTTATTAATTGTAATACAGTAATTAATTTTCCTATTGTTGCGTTTTTTATTGTGATGATTAAACGTATAATAGCTTCTTCATATGTTGGTAAATTAGATAATTGAATAATTTCTGATTGTGAAAGTATTTTTCCATTTAATGTAGCAGAAATTATTTTAAAGTTTTTATTTTTTTTAGAAAAACTATTAAATAATTTTGCTGCACTTCCTGGATGTTCTTTGGAAAAACCAATAATGATTGATCCAGCAATTTTGTTATTTAAGCATTGTAGGTGTGTATCTTGTAAAGATATTTTTAATAAGGTATTTTTTATTATATATATAAGAACGTTTTTTTTACGACTATTTTTTCGTAGTTTATTAATTTTATTCACACTAATTTTTTTAATTTTTGCAATAATTGCAGATTTTGATGATTTTGCAATTTTATTGATTTTAGTAACAATATTTTTTTTTTGTTGTAAATTTAATGCCATTATTTTACTCCTAAAATATATCTTATAATTATATTATTATATATTTGTTTTCAATGATATTATAATTTTTCTTGTAATTTATAATTTGTTATTTTTAAACCAATTCCCATTGTTGTTGATATTACAATTTTTTTGATAAAATTACCTTTAGAATGCATTGGTTTAATTTTATTTAATTCTACAATTAATTGATTCAAGTTATTATATAGATATTCATTAGAAAAATTGATTTTTCCAATAGTTGTATGTATAATTCCATTTTTGTCATTTTTGTATTTTATTTTTCCTTTTTTTGCATTAAAAATCGCTTCTTTAAGATTATTAGTGATGGTTCCTGTTTTTGGGTTAGGCATAAGTCCTTTTGGACCTAATATGGGTCCTAATTTTCCTATCATTGGCATTATTTCAGGAGTAGCAAGAACAATATCAAAATTGTTTTTTTTATTTTTGAAATGTTCAATTATTTCGTTACCTCCTGCTAAGTCTGCTCCATATTTTTTTGCTTTTTGAATATTTTCTCCTTGTGCAAATACAGCAACTTTAATTTTTCTTCCAATTCCATGTGGTAACACTGTTGATCCTCGTACAGATTGTTCAGATTTTTTAGGATTAATACTTAAATTAATAGCAATATCTACACTTTCAATAAAATTTTTACTTTGATTTTGTTTTAGTATCTCAATTGCTTCGTACATATTATATTCTTTATGTTTGTTAATATTTTTGTTCATGAGATTTTTTTTTTTTGTTTTTTTAATCATTTATCCCTCTATTTTTATACCCATAGATTTTGCAGTTCCTTGAATAGATTTTTCCATATTTTCTATATTCGAACCTGTCATATCTATTGATTTTATTTTTGCAATTATATGAATATCACTTTTTTTAATGGTTCCAACGAATTCAATATTAGTTTTACTAGATCCTTTTTTAATATTAGCATATTTTTTTAATAAAAATGATGCTGGTGGTGTTTTTGTAATAAAAGAAAAAGATCGATCATTATACACAGTGATAATTACTGGTATAGGTATACCTTTTTCTAAATTTTTTGTCTGATTATTAAATGATTTACAAAACTCCATAATGTTAATTCCCTTTTGCCCTAAAGCAGGACCAATTGGGGGACTAGGATTAGCAGTTCCTGCAGAAACTTGTAATTTAACATATGACTGTATTTTTTTTTTCATGATATTTTCCATGATCATAATGTTGATTTTTTATTATACAAGAATAATATTTATTATAAATTTTTTTCTACTTGATTAAAATTTAATTTTACTGGAGTAGGTCTTCCAAATATTGAAACTGATACTTGTAATCGATTTTTCCCATAATCTATTTCTTCTACAATACCATCAAAATTAGCAAATGGACCATTTTTTACGTGTATTTTTTCTCCTGGATTGAACATAGTTTTTGGTCTTGGTGTATTACCAATTTTTTTGATTTTTTTGATAATTTTATCAATTTCCGAATTTTGAATTGGTGTTGGTTTATCTGTAATACCTCCAATAAATCCTATCACTTTTGGTACATTTCTAACTAAATACCAGCTATTTTCATTCATATGCATATTAATTAATATATATCCAGGAAAAAATTTATATTCGCTATTTTTTTTTTTTCCATTTTTTATTTCCATGACTTGTTCACTAGGTATGATAATATCATGAAATAAATTTTGAATATTACTTGATTTTATTTTTTCTTGTATTTTTTCTACTACACGATTTTCGAATCCTGAAAATGTTTGTAAAATATACCATTTTTTTTTTGTAATATCATACATTATAAAATCCTTAGATTAATAATTGATGATATTATATAGAAAGATATTCTATCTAATATCCACAGTATTAAAGAAATAATCGCACTAGAAATAAATATTATAATTGTAATTTGTATTGTTTCAATCACATTAGACCAATGAATATTTTTTGTTTCTAATTGTATTTCTTCTAAGGACGTAATTATTTTTTTCATTTTTTTTTGTAAAAGAAACATAATACTTATTATTGTGAGTAGTATTAAGGAAAAATTTTTTATATTATATTTGTGTTCTTTATATATGATATATATCATAATATTTATACAAAAAAATAAAATATATTTTATAATATTTTTTTTTAAAAAAATATTTTTTTTATTATAAATTTTAATATTCATAAAAAATCCTACCATATTTTTATTTTGAAATATTAAAATTTTTAAATTACATTATTAATATTTACGGTTGAAAATTTTATAGGTAATTTGTAATAATTTTGTAACATAAATAGTATTTACAATTTATGCTGATACCCAGATTTGAACTGGGGACCTCACCCTTACCAAGGGTGCGCTCTAACCAACTGAGCCATATCAGCTCATTTTGGAGCGGACAGTGGGAATCGAACCCACATAATTAGCTTGGAAGGCTAATGTAATAACCATTATACCATGTCCGCTAAAAAGATTTATGGTGGAGGAAGGATTCGAACCTTCGAAGTCGATAGACGGCAGATTTACAGTCTGCTCCCTTTAGCCACTCGGGAACTCCACCTATTTTTATAATATTGCCGGCTACCGGAATTGAACTGGTGACCTACTGATTACAAGTCAGTTGCTCTACCTGCTGAGCTAAGCCGGCTGCAATATTTATTTGTTACAGTATATATATTACTGTTAGATTATTAATTATGCAACATGAAATTTTTATTTCTTATAAAATATTTCATATAGATAATATTAAACATATTATTATTATATACTAATTGTTAATTTTCATAAAATACTTATTTATGTTTTTTGCAAATTATACTGATAAATTTATTAAAAATAGGATATATATGAATATTGACAATCAATACTATGATATCATTAATCAAGATATTTTTAATATTAATGCTAATATTAATCTATCTTTTGAATTTTTTCCACCAAAAAATACTGTTTCTAGTAATAATTTTTTTACTGCTATTGAAAAATTGAGTATATTTCATCCAAAATTTATTTCTGTGACTTGTACTGCAGAAAAAAATATTCATTGTGATTATACTTATAATGCTATTAAAAAAATTCCAAAAATTTTGCAATTAAATATTGCTCCTCATATTACTTATATAAATTCTAGTATTTCTGAAATCAAAACTTTAGCTAAAAATTATTGGAATGCTGGAATTCGTAGTATTGTTGCTTTAAGAGGAGATGTTAAAGATTCATATCCTAAATCTCCTAAAGTATATGCGTACGAGTTAGTAAGTTTGTTAAAAGATGTTGCTGATTTTGATATTTCAGTTGCAGCATATCCTGAAGCACATCCAGAATCTAAAAGTGCAAAACATGATTTGATGTATTTAAAAAAAAAAATTGATTCTGGTGCTAACCGAGCAATTACGCAATTTTTTTTTGATGCTAATCAATATTTAAGATTTCGAGATCAATGTTTTGGTGCTGGAATTTATGTAGATATTATACCAGGGATATTACCTATTATCAATTTTAAACAATTAAAACGGTTTATTAAATTGACTAATGTATCTATACCAAAATGGATGGAAAATATTTTTAATAATTTAATTGATGATCCTTACATTAATAAGATGGTGGGTTTAATTATTTCTGTTAATATTATTAAAAAGTTATGTGAAGAAGGTGTTAATAATTTTCATTTTTATACTCTAAATCATTTTGATATGGTTTATTCTTTATGTTCTATATTAAAAAATCCGATATAAAATGAATTATATAACATAAATTTTGTAATAAAATCTATATAATAAATATATTTTTAATTCAAATAGAGTATTGAATATGAAAGAGACATTAGTGATTAAGTTAGGAGGAATGCTATTAAATAATAATACTATTATTCATAGGTTTTTCGAAATATTGTATAATTATTATCAATCTATGTATCAAAATATACTAATTATACATGGTGGAGAATCTTGGATAAATTATAATTATAATAATACATATTTTTCGAATACAAAAGATAGTACTTCAAATATTGTATGTTACAATACTAAGATTAGTAATATGATGAAATTAGATATATTATCAGGAACAATAAATAAAAATATTATTTTGCATGCAAAAAAAAATCATTTTAATACTGTTGGTTTATGTTTAACAGATGGTAATGATATTATTTTAAATTCTTCTCATATTAATTATGAAAATGTTGTATATAGTGATTCATGTTCATTAATTCGATATTTATTTTCTCGTAAGATTCTTCCAGTTATTAGTCCCATAGGTATTACAAAAGATAATATATTAATTAGTATAGATTCTGATGTAGCAGCTATGTTACTAGCTATTTCTTTAAAAGCAAAATTAATTATTTTAACTGATATTAATGGTATATTAGATGGTAAAGGTAATGAAATTAAGGTAATGACACAATCTCTTTCGCACCAATTAATTTCTTCTGGGATTATTACACATGGAATGGTAGTAAAAGTAAATACTGCTATACAGGTTTCTAAGGTATTACATCAATCTGTAAATATTGCGAGTTTAATTAATTTTATACAATTAAAAAAAATATTTTCTAAAGATATTATTGGTACTTTAGTGTGTACAAATAAATAACTGGATAGAAATATCATGATAAAAAAAAATCATCAGGAAAAAGTCGTTTTAGCATATTCTGGAGGATTAGATACTTCAGCTATTATTCCATGGCTGAAAGAAAATTATTCTTTGCAAGTAGTTGCTTTTGTTGCAGATATTGGGCAATCTCCAAAAGATTTAGAAGGTATTCAAGAAAAAGCATTACAGTCTGGAGCTATTGATTGTTATGTATTAGATTTAAAAAAAAAATTTATTAAAAATTATATTTTACCTGTTTTAAGTACAGGTGCTCTATATGAAGGTAGTTACTTATTAGGAACAGCCATGGCAAGGCCAATTATTGCTAAAGAACAAATTAAATTAGCTTTGAAAATTCATGCTACTGCTGTGTGTCATGGTGCTACTGGAAAAGGAAATGACCAAGTTAGATTTGAAACTGCTTATGCTGCATTAGCTCCAGAATTAAAAGTACTTTCTCCATGGAGAGAATGGAATTTATCTTCTAGAGAAGATTTATTAGATTATCTTAACAAAAAAAAGATTACAACTACTGCAACGAAGAAAAAAATATATAGTAGAGATGAAAATATTTGGCACATTTCAACTGAAGGGGGAATTTTAGAAGATCCTTGGAATCAATCGCATAAAGATTGTTGGGTGTGGACGAAGGATCTTCTTTGTACTCCTGATACAGAAGAATATATTAGTATTAAATTTAAAAAGGGTTTTCCAATTTCTATAAATAATAATACATTAGATTTGGTAGATGTATTAAATATGTTAAATACCTTGGGTGCAAAACATGGTATAGGACGTATTGATATTATTGAAAATCGTTTGATTGGAATAAAATCTCGAGGCTGTTATGAAACTCCTGGAGGAACTATTTTAATGTATGCAATTCGTGCTCTTGAACAATTAGTACTAGATCGGGATAGTTTTCAATGGAGACAACAATTAGGATTACAAATGGCTTCAATTGTTTATAATGGATTATGGTTTTCTCCTATTAGAGAATCTTTACAATCTGCTGCACGTATTTTTTTTGATATGATTAACGGAGAAGTAGTTATAAAATTATATAAAGGAAATGCTATTGTAGTACAAAAAAAATCTGAAAATTCGTTATATTCAAAAGAATTTGCCACTTTTAGTAAAGATAATGTATATAATCAACATGATGCTGAAGGATTTATTAAATTATTTTCGTTATCATCTAAAATTCGTGCTCTAAATAATAAAAAATAATATACATAATTTATCATTATTTATTTATATTTTATTGTATATCAATGGATCGTATTATATAAATGTTATCAAGGTTTTATAATTATGAGTAATACAAAAAATATGAAATTATGGGGTGGTAGATTTGATAAAAAAAATCATCCATTATTTCAAAAATTTAATAGTTCTTTACATATTGATTATCATTTATCTTTATATGACATTCTTGGATCTATTGCTTGGTCAAAATCTTTATTAGAGTGTAATATACTCACAATATCAGAACAATCAAAAATTGAAAATGCATTAAAAATGTTAATAGAAGAAATTAAGATCAATCCTACAAAAATGTTAGATAGTAATGTAGAAGATATTCATAGTTGGGTCGAATTTCGACTAGTGGATATGATTGGTAATTTGGGTAAAAAGTTACATACCGGTCGTAGTAGAAATGATCAAGTTACTACAGATTTAAAATTATGGTGCAAGTCTATTATTCAAGATATATTAATTTGTTTAAAAAAAATTCAATATACTTTTGTTACACAAGCGGAATCTTCTACTCATGATATTATGCCTGGTTATACACATCTGCAAAGAGCTCAACCAATTACATTTGCTTATTGGTGTTTAGCGTATATTGAAATGTTTAAAAGAGATGAAGAGAGATTACAAGATGCTTTTAAGAGAGTTGATATTTCTCCATTAGGATCAGGAGCATTATCAGGTACATTTTGCAATATTAATAGAAAAAAATTAGCATCATATATGAATTTTTCTCAAGTGACTCAAAATAGTTTAGATGCTGTTTCTGATCGAGATTATGTCATTGAATTATTGTCGATTGCTTCTATTAGCATGATGCATTTATCAAGATTTTCAGAAGATTTAATATTTTTCAATTCAGGAGAAGTAAATTTTATTGAATTATCTGATGATGTTACTTCTGGTTCTTCGTTAATGCCACAAAAAAAGAATCCAGATGCTTTAGAATTAATTCGTGCTAAAACAAGTAAAGTATATGGAGCTTTAATAAGTATGTTAGTTTTATTAAAAGGATTACCTTTATCCTATAATAAAGATTTACAAGAAGATAAAGAAAATTTATTTTCTGCGATTAATATTTGGATGGATTGTTTAAATATCTCAATATTAGTTTTACAATCTATTAAAATCAATACATCTTCTTGTTTAGAAGCTGCAAAAAAAGGTTATTCGAATGCTACAGAATTAACAGATTATTTGGTTCAGAAAGGTATTACGTTTCGAGAAGCACATCATATTGTTGGAAAAATAGTTTTAGAAGCGATTAAGAGAAATGATGCTTTAGAAAATCTAGATATTAGTATTTTTAAAAAATATCATATATTATTTGAAAACGATGTATATGAAAAATTAGACATGATTTCTTGTCTTAATACTAAAAAGTCGATTGGTGGTGTTGCATTAGATCAAATTTTTAAAAATATTCAATTGATCAAAGATAGGTTGTCTATTAAGAGTATTTAACTGTATTCTTAAATAATTTTGTATTAGTGATTTTATGATATTAAATATAATTTTTTTAAGAATACTGCTTCCTTATTATATCTAATAAGGAAGCTTAGTATTTATTAGTATTATTTATCTAAGAAATGTCTTAATATTTCTGCTCTACTTGGATGTCTTAATTTTTTTAATGCTTTTGCTTCTATTTGTCGTATTCTTTCTCTGGTGACACAAAATTTTTTCCCTACTTCTTCAAGCGTATGATCGGTTTTCATATCAATACCGAATCGCATTCTTAAAACCTTGGCTTCTCTCGGTGTTAACTCAGATAAAATATTGTAGGTGGCTATTTTTAAACTTTCTGAAGTAGCTAAATTAATGGGGAGGTCTAATTTATTATCTTCTAGAAAATCACTTAGTTGAGAATCTTCGTCATCACCTACTGGTGTTTCCATAGATATCGGTTCCTTAGCGATTTTTAGTACTTTTCTAATTTTTTCTTCAGGAACAAACATCTTAGTAGATAATTCTTCTGGTGTTGGTTCTCTTCCTGATCTTTGTAATATTCTTCGTGAGATTCTATTTAATTTATTAATTGTTTCGATCATATGTACTGGAATTCGAATTGTTCTTGCTTGATCTGCAATAGATCTAGTAATAGCTTGTCTAATCCACCATGTTGCATATGTTGAAAATTTATATCCTCTTTTGTATTCAAATTTTTCTACCGCTTTAATAAGTCCAATATTTCCTTCTTGAATTAAATCTAGAAATTGTAGTCCACGATTGGTATATTTTTTAGCAATAGAAATAACTAGTCTTAAATTTGCTTCGATCATTTCTTTTTTTGCTTGTTTTGTTTGTATTTCTCCTACTGTCATATTTTTATTAATATTTTTTATTTCTTGTATTGTTAGTTTTGCTTCTTTTTCAATTTGTTCTAACTGTTTTGTTGGTTCTATAATTTCTTTTTCTAAGGAAAATATTTTTTTTGACCATACTGTGTTATGTTCTTGAATTTTATTTATCCATGTTGTGTTTGTTTCATTTCCAACAAATACGTTGATAAAGAATTTTTTAGGTATTTTACAATTTTCAGTACATAATTTCATAATAATACGCTCTTCTTTACGAATTCTTGCTACTATATTGTGCATACTATTAGCAAGATAATGGAATTGTTTAGGAACGAGTTTAATTTTTTGAAATATGATTGATAATTTTTTTATTTCTTTTATAGAATTAGTATGTTTTCTACCACTACTATTAATAATATTTTTTGTTTTAATATATTGTTTTTTTAGTTTTGAAAAATATTTTTTTGCCATTACTGGATCTACATCATATTCATCTATATTAATAATAACATCTTTATCTTTATTATTATAATGTATTTTATTTATTTTTTTTATTTTTTGTCCTGTAAATCCTGATGTGACATCAGATAATCGTATTTTTCCGGATTTTACACGTTCATATTGGTTTAAAATATATATAATTGCTTCAGGATATTCTGAAATTGATGATTGTACTTGATGAATACCTTCCTCAATTTTTTTTGCTAATTGTATTTCTCCTTCTCGAGTTAATAATTTTACGTTTCCCATTTCTCTCATATACATACGAACAGGATCTGTTGTTTTTCCTAATTCAATCTCTGAATCAAAATTTTCTGAATTGTGATTTTCTGTTTCTATATTTTCAATATTAAGAAGATTATGTTCTTCACAATTTACACTATCTTTATGAGACTTGTGATCCAAAATTGGAATGCCAATATCGTTAATCATATTTATAATACCTTCAATTTGATGAGAGTTAATAATATTTTTTGGTAAATGATGATGAATATCAAAATAGGTTAAATATCCTTTATTTTTACCATATTTGATAAGTGATTTGAGTGGTAAGTGAGGATTTTTTTCCATAATGAGTTTTCCATTTTATTAAATGCATTAGTGATGATTAGATTTAATATACATTATATAATTAATATAATATATAATATAGAAAATATTATTTTTTTTGTAGTGTTTTATTTATTTTCCATAATATATATTTTTCTTTTTTATCTAATTTTTTTATTCTATCTTTTGTAATAAGATTATTATATTTTTTTTCTAAAATTAATTTATATAAATTTATTATTAATTCTACAAATACAAAATTTATTTTTTTTTTTTCAATCATATGATCTAAGAAAATAATTTTTTTAATTATATGAAATAGTTTTTTTTTTTTTCTATAAAATTCTATTAATTGCCCAGTAGTAATTTTTTTAAATATTTTACATATATTAAATATTTCTATAAATAAGGGTAATCCACATATTTTTATTTTTTGTAATTCTTGTATTGAATATGGAATAATATTATATAGTTTCGGTATTTTAATAATTAAATTAATTAAAATTCTCATTTTATTTAATTTTATTTTTTTCTTATTATAATATTTTTTTTGATTATAAAATATTTTATGTAATTGGTATTCTTCTATAATACCTATTTTTTCACCTATTTTTTTTTTTAAATACATTTGAAGAAATGTATTTGGTATTTTTTGAATTAATGGAATAGATTTATTTAATAATTTATTTTTTCCTTCTATTGTACTTAAATTAATTCTTTTACATAATTTCATGAAAAAAAAATCTATCATACTAGTAGAATTTTTCATTCTTTTAAAAAAAGAATGTTTTCCTTCTTTATGTATAATACTATCTGGGTCTTCTTGATCCGGTAGAAATATAAACCTTATATTTCTATTATGATACAGATATGGTAGCGTATTTTTTAATGTTCTCCATGATGCCTGTTTTCCAGATTTATCTCCATCATAACAATAAAGAATATTATTAGTTATTTGAAATAGTATTTGTATTTGATATTTTGTAATCATTGTTCCTAGCGTGGATACAACATTTTGAATATTAAATTGAGTTAAAGATATAACATCAAAATACCCTTCTACTACTAATATATATTTTATTTCTATATTTTTTTTTTTAATTTTTTCAATACCATATAATTCTTTACTTTTATTAAAAAACTCTGTTGTAGGAGAATTAATATATTTAGGATATTTATTATTTATAAGACTTCTACCTCCAAATCCAACAGTGTTTCCATATTGATTTTGAATTGGAAATATAATTCTATTATAAAATTGATTATATTGTTTATTATTTTTTATTTTTATAAAGATATTATTTTTAGTATTTTCGTGGATACTGTTATTATGAATAATTTGATTTAAAAAATTTTCTTGATTAGATGAAAATCCAATCTGAAAATAATTAATCATAGTATTATTAATTTTTCTGTTTTTTAAATAACATTTTGCAATTTTTCCATGGTTGGTGTGAATATTATTATGGTAAATGTTTACAATGATTTTAATATCTTTATAAAACTGATTTTTGTAATAATATTGTTTTTTTTTTTTTAAATCAAAATAATTGTTTGGTATTTTTTTCCCTAGTATTCTAGTAAGTTCTTGAATACTTTCAATAAATTTTAATTGATCGTATTTCATAATAAAATCAATCGCATTTCCATAAATATTACAACCAAAACAATAAAAATATTGTTTTTCGTGATTAATGACAAATGATGGTTTCGTTTCATTGTGAAATGGACACAGTGCATGGTAATTATTACCATGTTTATTTAATTGGATACGTTGTTTAATAATATCAACAATATCTATTTCATCTAATATTTCTTTAATAAAATGTTGAGGTATGAATGTATGCATAATAATATATTTTGATTGAATAGATATTTATGACCGTATATTTCATTCAGTACGGTCTGTAAATGTTAGAATATTATATAATATAATGTATTATTTTATTAATACATACGCATACGGCGCATATTTTCTCGAGAAAGTTTTTTTGCTAATCTTTTAATTGCTGACGCTTTTGCTCTTTTTCTTTGTGTAGTTGGTTTTTCATAAAATTCTCTTCTACGAATTTCAGAAAGTATTCCAGATTTTTCACAAGCTCTTTTAAATCTTCTTAATGCTACATCAAAAGGTTCATTTTCTCGAATAGTAATGATAGGCATAAATATTGTATTCCTTGATTGAAAAAATATTATTTATATTACTATACTATAGTATATATGTTTTAAAAAAAATTAAATATATTTTAAGGTATAGTATGAGAATACTAGGAGTAGAAACATCTTTTGATGATGTTGGTATAGCAATTTATGATAGTCATTATGGTATTTTGGTCAATGTATTAAACAGTCAATGTATACATAATCAATATGGAGGAGTGGTTCCAGAATTAGCTGCTAGAGAATATATTAATCAATTAGCTCCATTAATAAAAAATATTTTAAGGAGTCGAAAAATCTCTATGAAGACGATTGATGGTATTGCATATACTGCAGGACCTGGTTTATCAGGATCATTATTAGTTGGCGCTTGTGTTAGTTGTGCTTTGGCTTATGCTTGTAATATTCCTGCAATTCCTATTAATCATATGGAAGGTCATTTATTGTCTCCGATGTTAGAAGATAAGAATGTTAAATTTCCTTTAATTGCTTTATTAATTTCTGGTAAACATACACAACTAATTAGTGCTTCTAAAATAGGAAAATATGAGTTGTTAGGAGAAACATTAGATGATGCCGTAGGAGAAGTTTTTGATAAAATTGCAAAAGAATTAAATTTAGGTTATCCTGGAGGTGCTATATTATCAGATTTTGCTACTTATGGTAATTTAGGAAAATTTACTTTTCCAAAACCAATGAAATATCATAAAAATTTCAATTTTAGTTTTTCTGGATTAAAAACATTTACTTTAAATTTAATTCGGAGTAAAAAACATGATTTACAGGATTTATATGATATTGCTTGTAGTTTTGAAGATTCTATATTAGATGTTTTAGTATATAAATCATTAAAAGCAATGAAAAAAAAAGGATTCAAAAGATTATTAATAGCAGGAGGTGTTAGCGCAAATAAAAAATTAAGAAATCGTTTAAAAAATATATTAGAGAAAAATCATGCTACTTTATATTTTTCAAGTAGTAATTTTTGTACTGATAATGCTGCTATGATTGCATATACAGGTATGGTACATTATACTAAAAAATATAAAACAAAAATTATTATTCGTCCAAATTGGCGTATAACAGATCTTTAAAAAAGATTTTTATGATTTTTTTTTTTAATATATGTAATGATATCATTGATTTTTAATATAGGCATATTATGTAATTGTGAAAATTTTATAATTTCTTTGATATTTGCCATACTACCATCTTTATTCATTAATTCACATATTACACTCATTGGTTGCAATCCAGATAATGCCATGAGTGCAATAGATGCCTCTGTATGTCCTTCTCTTGATAATACTCCTCCTCTGTGTGCGCATAAAGGAAAAACATGTCCTGGTGTTTTTATATCTGAAGGTGTTACTGTATCTGAAATAGCCGTTTTAATGGTTTGTAAACGATCTTTTGCAGATACTCCAGTAGAAATTTTGGTAGCAGCTTCTATACTAATTGTAAATCCTGTTTTATAAGTACTAGTATTTTTTTTTACCATCATAGGTAAATTGAGTTGTTTTCTCTTTTTTTCTGTAATACATAAACAAACAATGCCACTTCCATATCGAATTGATAATGCCATTTGTTGTACTGTCATATTATTGGGATAAAAAACCAAGTCACCTTCATTTTCTCGGTTTTTGTGATCTATGATAATCACTCCTTGTTTTTTTTTTAAAGCATTCATGGCATTTTGTATTCTGTTTTTAGCATTTCCGAATTTTTTTGTTAAATAATTTACCATATTTTTCCTATGTTGTATTTTTACAAAATATATAAAATATTGTATACTATAAATAGTATTATATATTTTATATAATATCGTAAATAAAAATATATTTTTATATTTTAAAATAAATACTGAATAAATTAGTATAAAATATGATGTTATTTTTATATGATAATGATATTTTATACAATGTAATGTATTATATTTTTAACAAATGATGTAAAAACGGTACTAAAAAATTTAAGAGCACCGTTCTTATAATATTACAATTATTTTATAATTTCCATAATTATTGTTTTTCCTGCTTTTACTTCTCCAGAATTTTTTTTAATTTTTTTAATTTCATTAATGTTAGAAATTACTACTGGAGTTAAAATAGATTTTGCATGTTTTTTTAAAAATCGTAAATCATATTCAATAATAGTTTCACCGACATTTATTTCTTGGTTTTCTTGCGCAATCTTTTTAAATCCTTTTCCTCTTAATAAAATTGTATCTATTCCAAAATGTACAAAGATTTCTATTTTATTTTTTGAAATGATTGAAAATGCATGCATAGTATTAAAGATTTTACCAATAGTACCTGTTATAGGTGCCACAATTCTTTTTCCTATAGGATTAATGGCTATACCATCTCCAATAATTTTTTTAGAAAATACTTCATCTGGAACAGATTCAATATCTATAATATCTCCTGATATAGGAGCAATGATATTAGTTTTTTTACATTGTTCGGATTTTGTACTTGTAAAAAATTTTGTAAATAAATTCACAAGATTTCCTTAATTTGTAATTATAAAATATTTTATTTATTATAAATGTTTTCATTTAGTAATTTTATAATTTTTTCTGTAGTTGGTTGTTTTAGTATCATTTTTGATAATTGATATGCATCTTGAAAGGTTATTTTTCTAATTATTTTTTTAATTTTTGGAATACAAGATGGATTCATACTAAATTCATCTAGACCCATTCCGATTAATAATATTGTTGCTAATTCGTAAGAAGCTAATTCTCCGCACATACCGGTCCATTTGTTTGCTTGGTGAGATGCTTCGATAATATTTTTTATTAATGTTAATATAGCGGGACTCATTGGATTGTATAAATGTGCAATAAGTTTATTCCCACGATCGACAGCTAAGGTATATTGTGTTAAATCGTTTGTTCCAATGCTAAAAAAATCAACTTCTTTGATTAAATATTTTGCAATGATAGCTGCAGAAGGTGTTTCAATCATAATTCCAATTTCTATATTTTTATCGAACAATATTTTTTTTTTATTTAATACATGTTTCATTTTTTCTATTGCTTCTTTTAAAATTTGTATTTCTTCTACTGAGATAATCATTGGAAATAGAATTCTGATTTTTCCAAATGCTGATGCTCGTAAAATAGCTTTTAATTGTGTTTCTAATATTTCTTTTTTATCTATACTAATTCTAATCGCTCTCCATCCCAAAAAGGGATTTTCTTCTTTTGGAAAATTCATATATGGAATTTCTTTATCTCCTCCAATATCCATAGTTCGAATATTAATTGGTTTATTTTGCATTTTAGTAGCAACTTCTTTATATGCCAGAAATTGTTCTTCTTCAGAAGGTAATTGATTTCGTTCCATAAATAAAAATTCTGTTCGATACAATCCAATAGATTCTGCTCCATATTTTTTTGCATTAGATATGTCATTAATATTACTAATATTGGCACTAATTTCAATTTTATGATTATCTATAGTAATAGCAGGTAATTTTTTTAGTTGAGTTAATTTTTTTTTTTTTTTTAAATATTGATCTTGATTTTTTTGTATACTATTGATAGTTTGTTGTTTTGGATTAATAAATATTTGATTATCAATAGCATTTAAGATTAAAAAATCTCCATTTTTTATTTTTTTAGTGCAATTTTCTGTTCCAACAATAGCAGGAATTTCTAAAGATCTTGCTATAATAGAGGTGTGAGAGGTTTCTCCACCTAAATCTGTGATAAATCCTTTGATATATTTAAAATTCATTTGTGCGGTTTCAGATGGCGTTAAATCTTTTGCTACTAAAATAATATCTTCTTGAATTTCTTTTAAGTTTATAATATTTATATTTAATATATTTTTTAAAAGACGATCTCCAATATCTTGAATATCGATTGCTCTATTTTTGAGATATTCATTTGGTATATTTTTGATTTTTTGTATTTGTTTTGAAATGACTTTTTGAATTGCAAAATCAGCAGTACATAAAGTATTTTTAATTAATTCTATTATATCTTTTTCAAATTCTATATCTTCAAGGATCATAATATGTCCCTCAAAGATACTAATTTCTTCGTTTTTCAGTATTATTTTTGATTTTTTTTGAATATTTTGAATTTGTACAATAGTTTTTTTTTTTGCTTCTATAAATTTTGTAATTTCTTGATCAATATTCTTATGAAGAATATTTTTTTTGCAAATTTTGATAGTTGATTTTTTCAAAATTAGTGCTTTTCCAAAAGCAATTCCTGGAGATGCTAAAATGCCTGAAATCATAATATTACCTTTAATTTTTAATATGAGAATATCATTTATTTTGATTTAAGATATATTTTACTATTATCAGGCAAAAATATTTTAATGAAATTATTTTCAATATATTGTTATAAACATTTTCATATTAAAAATAAATGATATTATTGTGGAAATATAGAATATTATTCTAATGATGTGATTATATTTACTAAACAGCTAACAGCTTCTTTTTCGTCTTTTCCTGTTGCAGAAATATTAATAATTGTTCCTTTTGATAATTCTAAAGTTTGTAGTTTAAATAAACTTTTTGCATTTGCTGATTTTCCATGAGCTGTAATATTAATTTCAGAAAAAAATTTTTGTGCAGATTTTACAAATTTTGCTGCTGGTCTAGTATGTAAACCATGCTTAGAAGAGATTTTTATATTTTGTTGAAACATATAATATTCCTTTATTTAAAAAATATAATATAATAAATTTATTATTTATATATTATTTTTTTATATTATAATAAATTGTGATAGAGTATGTATGATATGTGAGATAATATTTATTGGTATAATGTTAAAATATTATTTAACATAATATTATATTTTATATATATTGATATTGTAATTGGAATAGTGATATTGATGATGAAATATACCACATTGTTTATATTTAAGAAGAATTTTATTATTTTATTATAAAGAGTATTATTAGTATAATACAAGAATGTATAGTGATTGATGTAGTGAATATCATGTTAATAAAGAATAAAATATTAAAATTAGAAAGATTATTACACTATTATGATTATTTATATTTTTATTTAGATCAACCTGTTATTTCTGATTATGAATATGATTTTTTATTTAATAAATTAAACTTTTTAAAAAAAAAATATTGTGCTTTGGATGTTTTGAAAGAAAGAGAAAATACTTTTTATCACTTAAAGAATAATTTCTTATGTAAAAACCATATTACTCCCATGTTATCTTTGCAACATATTTTTCATATTAGTGAATTTATTAAATTTTATAAGCATTTAAAAAGAATATTACATGCAAATAATACTTTGTATTTTTTTTGTGAATTAAAATTTGATGGTTTAGCTGTTAGCTTATTATATAAAAATAAAAAATTAATTAGAGCATTAACGAGAGGTAATGGTATTCTTGGGGAGGATGTTACTAATAATGCTTGTATGATTCAAAATATTATTTTAGAGTTGAAAGATCAAGATACTCCGGATTTTTTTGAAGTACGTGGTGAAGTTTGTATGTTAAATAAAGATTTTAATCGTTTAAATACACAATGTATTAAAGACAAGAAAAAAGTTTTTTCTAATACAAGAAATGCTGCTGCTGGAACATTACGTCAAAAAGATCCATTTGTCGTGAAAAAAAGAAAGTTATTTTTTTATGCTTATCATTGTAATATTATTAAAGGAAAACAAGATTTTCAATATCATTCTGAACAATTATACTTTTTATATCGGTTGGGGTTTTCAATTAGTCCATATATTTTATTATCGTCTAAATTAAATAAAATTATTAACTTTTATAGTTTAATATCTAAAGTACGTGACTTTTTGTCATTTAATATAGATGGGGTTGTAATAAAGTTAGATTCAATAAAATTACAAAAAAAATTAGGGAATACCAATCAATTTCCTAGATGGTCTATTGCTGTAAAGTTTTTTTCAAATTCTGCAAAATCTAAGTTATTAAGTATAATTTATCAAGTCGGAAGAACAGGAATTATTACTCCAGTAGCAAATTTATCGCCAACGTTATTATCAGGAGTCATTATTAAGAAAGCATCATTATATAATGCAAATGTTATAAATAAATTAGATTTACATATTAATGATTCAGTGATAGTATTACGTGTTGGAGACGTAATTCCAAAAATTCAATCTGTAATTTTTTCAGATAGAAAATCTCATGCCAAAAAAATTTTTTTTCCTAAATATTGTCCTTCATGTAATTCATTTTTGAGTATTAATACTAGTAAGACAATAATACAATGTTTAGCTGGTATGAATTGTTTTGAACAAAAAAAAAAAATTATAGGACATTTTTTTTCCAAACATGCATTATATGCAAAAGGTTTTGGAATGTTAATAATTGAAAAGTTAATATTGTATGGTTATGTACGAAATATTATAGATTGTTTTAAATTACATCAGAATCAAATATCTGTTTTAAAAGATTTTGGAAAAACATCTGCTTATAATATTATTTCTGCAATACAAAGTTGTAAATATACTACTTTAGAAAAATTTATTTATGCATTAGGTATTCAAAATATTGGTATTGAACATTCTAGGTTGATTGCAAGATATTTTCATTCTTTAGAAAATATTTTTTCTTGTACTTTAGAACAGTTATTAAGTATTAAGAATTTTGGAAATAGTAATGCGAATTTTTTTTTTAATTTTATGAATGATGGATATAATATTAGATATATCAAGAAATTAGTCAAAGAATCTGGATTGGTATTTCAGAATAATAAAAAAAAATATAGTAGTACACTATTAAGTTTTTTTACTAAAAAAAATATTGCGTTTTCTGGAAGATTTAATAAATTTTCTAGAAAAGAAATAATTCAAAAAATATCTGAATTAGGTGGCATTGTTTTTAGTAACATTTCTAAAAATTTGGATTTATTAATTATTGGTGATCGTCCTGGAAATAAAGTTTTTCAAGCTGCAAAATTGAATATTAAAATTTTGTATGAAAAAGAGTTTATGAATATATTATCTTAAAGATTTTTGTAATATTTTGGGTCGTGCAGGATTCGAACCTGCGACCAATTGATTAAAAGTCAACTGCTCTACCGACTGAGCTAACGACCCTATGGGTAATGACGGATTCGAACCGCCGACTTCCTCCGTGTAAAGGAGGCGCTCTGCCAACTGAGCTAATCACCCAAACTATATACCACTAACTAATATTATAATCATTAAAAAAAAATAGTCAATTTTTATAATAAAATATTTTGATATACATTTTTTGATTATCAATTTATATAAATATTTTATAAATATGGAAATATGAATTATGTTTGTTAAAACTAGATTTGCTCCCAGTTCAACTGGTGTATTACATATAGGTAGTATGAGAACAGCATTGTATTCTTGGTTATTTGCAAAACACCATCAAGGTAATTTTGTTTTAAGAATTGAAGATACTGATATTAAACGTTCTAATAAAATATTTATTAATAATATATTAAAAACATTACAATGGTTGGGGATTGTTTGGGATGAAGGTCCATATTTGCAAAGTGATAGGATATGCATATATAAAGAAAAGATTATTGAAATGTTAGATTTAGGTTTTGCATACAAATGTTATTGTTCTACCAATAGATTAACAAAAATTCGTACTTCTCAGATATTAAAAGGAGAAAAACCGTGTTATGATAGAAAATGTAGAAATAAAAAATATAACTATAATAATAAAGAGTATGTAATACGATTTAAAAATCCATTAAATGGAGAAGTTTCTTTTCAAGATAGTATTAGAGGAAGAATTTTGTTTAATAATACTGAACTTGATGATTTGATTATTCAACGTAGAAATGGTATGCCAACTTATAATTTTTGTGTTGTAATAGATGATATTGATATGAAGATTACGCACATTATTAGAGGAGAGGATCATATTAATAATACTCCAAGACAAATTAATATTATACAGGCTTTAAATGCTAAAGTTCCTGTATATGCACATGTTTCTATGATTATTGACAGTAAAAAACAAAATTTATCCAAAAGAAAAAATGCTTTGAGTGTTTTAGAATATAAAGAGTACGGATTTTTAAAAGAGTCTATATTAAATTTTTTAATTAAATTAGGATGGTCATATGGTAATCGGGAAATTTTTAGTTTAGAAGAAATGAAAAAATTATTTTCTATTCATAAAATTAGTAAGTCATCTAGTGAATGTAATTTTGAGAAATTAATATGGTTTAATCATTATTATTTAAATACATTACCTATAAATGATTATTTGATTCAAAATTTTCAATATCAGTTAAAAAAGTTAAAAATTAATTTTTCATCAGGTCCGAGTTTGTTTAAAATTATAAAGTTTTTGAGACATCGATGTAATAATTTTCAAGAAATGGCTATGCAATCTCGTTATTTTTTTGAAGAATATACTAATATCAGTGGTACTTTAATAAAAAAATATTATTTTAATGATTATCATACAATAATAAAAATTCTTTATGAAAAATTATGTAATATATGTAATTGGAATGCAAAAGAGATTATGAAAATTTTAAAAAAAATATCTGAAAACTTTCATACTGCTTTAAAGAATATTTGTATGTTGTTACGAATATTCATTACTGGTTCAGATGTTTCTCCAAGTATAAGCACTATTATGGAAATTCTTGGTAAATTTAATTCTTTAAAAAGAATTAAAAAATATTGCATGATTATTCATCAAAAATAGTTTATGATTAATAATTATTAAAAAAAAATATATTTATAAAAATATATTTTTTTTATTTATAATTTCATACCATTAAATGTACAATTGATATTTTGGATCATAATAATTGATTACATGATATAAAAATATTTGATATTTGATAAAATATTATAGTAATTTTTACTTAAAATATTAGTTTAATATTGATTTTAGATTTTAAAAATTTTAAATTACGTATTAATTTTCAATGTATTTTGAAGTATTTATTATATAGTAATATAACAAAAGTATGAAATTTCACAAATTGAATCAATTTTGTATTTATTTTATACTATATATTGGTATTTAAATATATATAATATTTTTAATATTATTATCAATATTAAAAAATTATAGTATATAATCAATATTTTTAAAATATTATGTGATTTTTAATAAATGTTTTTAGGAAGTAATTATGAATGTTCATTTCTTGAATTATTCTAATATAGAAAAATTAAATAAAAATACTATCCGTAATACATCATTATGGAAATATTTTATGATATTATTTTTGGTAACATTGATATTTTTTTCTATTATATTAATATTTTTTTATTTTTCACATCATATTAAATATCAATTAATATATAATCATTTGTCTACTGAAAATCGTAATATGATTATATATGAACTTTTAAAAAAAAAAATACCATATCGATATGTTGAATCTTCAGGAAATTTATTGATTCCCGAAAATAAAGTGAATTTAGTACGATTGATGTTACTATCAGAAGGAATACCTAAGAAACCCAATTTAGGGTTTGAATTATTTGATCAAGAATCATTTGTACCAAATCCATTTCTTTCACAAATTCATTATAAAAGAGCATTAGAAGGTGAATTATCAAGATCTCTTGAACAAATGAAATTTATAAAATCAGCGAAAATTAATTTATCTTTTCCTTCATATTCTATCTTTGAAAATAAGAATATTTTACCGTCCGCTGCAGTCATGTTAAGTATAAAACATAGTAGGCATTTAAATTTTTTACAATTTTTATCAATTGAAAAGTTTATTTCTGCCAGTGTACCACAATTACTGACAAAAAATATAATAATATTAGATGATAAAGGTCATTATTTAAATGAAAAAAAAAGTTTTATGAATAGTTCTTGTATGTACCAATGGAATTATATTCACAATTTACAAAATTATTTTTGTCATAAAATTATGAATGTTTTAAAATGTTTTTTTCAATTAAGTGATTTTAAAATACAAGTGATGATTAGAAATAATAAACCACTCATTATGGATTTTCAAAGAAAAACAATTAATTTTGATAAAAAAGATATTTTTGTAAGAAATATTCTTTATAAGAATATCAATTTTTTACTAAATATACATAATAGTGATATTATACATAATATTTATTATTTTATCTTGAATCTTCAAAAAGAAAATATATATAATGATATTCATGATGTTAATAATCATTTTTTAGAAAAAAAAAAAATATCAGTCTCTATATTAATGAATTTTTTAAGAAATCAAGATGGGAAATTAGTTCCATTAAATGATATACAAAGCAATGCAATAAAGATTTTAGTTGCGCATATTATTGGAAATGTTAATACTGATACTAGCAATATTAATATTATTAATATGAAATTTATAAGTAAGAAAAATTTTCAAGATACTTTTTTTGTGAAACAATTATTTCAAAAATATTTACATGAAATGATATTTTTTTTATTATTATTCATAATATTAATATTTATTAAATTTTTGAAGAAAATTTATAGATTATTTAGTATAAAACAGTATAAAGATATAAATATAGTATTTAATAATAAAAAGGAAAACAATAATTTTTTTAATAAATATGGTAATGATATTAAAAACAATACAGTATTAAAAATGCAAAATGATGAATTAATACAACACATATTAAGTATTGCAAAAAAAAACCCTAAATTAACTTCTATAATTATTAAAAATTGGATAAATAACGATCAATGATTTTAAATGGTATCAGGAACAGTGCAATTTTATTTATGTTAATTGGGATAGAAGAAACGATAAAAATATTAAATTTTTTCAAAACAGAAGATATTCAAAATATTATGACAGCTATGTTAAGTATTGATATTGTTTCTCAAGAAAAAGTATATAACATACTAAATCAGTTTATTATTGAATATAATAAGATATCTGGTGCTATATATTTAGATCATGATTCTTATATTTCTTCGATTCTATTAAATCATTTAAATAAAAAAAAAATAGATACTTTTTCTAAAACATTATTAAATAAAAAAAAGTTTTTTGCAAAAATAAAATTGTTAAATTATATTTCTGCAAAAGATTTATTTTTTTTATTAAAAAATGAAAGTTTATATTTTATTACTACAATATTATTATTTTTAGAAATAAAACATACTAAAAATATTATTTCTTATTTTCCTGATGATAAAAAATCCGAAATTATATATTCTATGACTAATTTTCAGGGATTACAAGAATCTAAAATACCTGATTTAATCAAAGTGATAAATTTTTTATTAGATGAAAAAAAAAACTTATCTTTTCAAAAAATTGGTTGTAAAACAGCTATTGAATTATTTCATACTATGAAAGAAAAAAGTCAAAATATTATTATGATGAACGTAATAAAATTTGATAAATCTATTGGAGAAAAATTTTTTTTAAAAACTTTTACTTTTGAGAAAAGTATATATTTGACAGATACAAGTATTTTATTGTTAAGTAGTATTTTCAATATACATTATATGATACTTTCTTTATACTATGCTCATCAATTAGTAAAAAAAAAATTTTTTAAAAATATTCCTAATTTACAAGAATATGTATTAAATGTAGAAAATTATAATTATCCTATATCAAATAACATAATTCTTACGATAAGAAAAAAAATAGTATTTAAAATACAAAAGTTATTATTGGAAAAAAAAATTTCAATTATTCTTTAGAGTGTTTGCATTATTTATTAAGTATTATATTTCAATCATACATAGAGAAAATATTTTGGTAAATAGTAATATTTTTTTACTTCCAAAATATTTTATCATAATTGTTAATTTTTTAAATATATTAATATTTTTCAAAAATTATAAATTATTTATCAGTTTCTAAAATATGTTTAATATATTTTATAGTGTTTTTGGAATTAATATCATAAATAGTATTTTTTCAAATACATTAAAATATCAATATATTCAAATTGGATTTTTAAATTCAAATTATTAAATGTGAAATTTAGTGTTGGTATTTTTCTCATTTTTACTAAAAATATATTACAGTTATTTTTCTGTAATACAAAATATATTTTTCTATTCAAAATACATCATTAATTCCTTCTAAGATATATATGATTCATTAAATAATTATCATGTTTATTAAATCATGTAATATAATTTTAAAGAATGGTATTTTTGCAATTATAAATTTAGTATAGATGTATTTTTTTAGAAAATATCAAAGATATTATAATACTAAATTTTTATGTATATACCAATCGTTTAAAAGTGATTGAATTATTTATCTTTCAAGATAATTTTTTGTAAATAAGATAAATATTTACGATATCTAAAATTTAGAAAAAATTATAGTTATTAAATTTAGATTATTATAATACATGGACTGTATGATTTTTATAATATGCAATGAATTTGATCATAAAATTAGAAGATCATTAAATTTTATTAAAAGAGTTAATTAATTTTAAAATCAGAGATCTTTTCTATATTAGAATAATGAAAATTGATAACAGTATATAACGATAATAATTGTATTTTTTATGTAAATGTTATTATAATAATAAAATATTTTTCAGGTAAAGAAAAATTTCTTACATATAATAACATTCAAAGAAGAAAAAATATGAATGGTATAAAAAATTTAGAGATTTCCCTAGAAAACTATACAAATATATTACAAAAATTTAAAAAAAGGATTTCTTAGATTCTAAAACATTTACTATAAAGAAATATTGTTTCAAAAATATTGATATTAAAAATAATTTAGTATTAGATACTATAATGAATATTATCATCCATTTAGGTACATTAAACATTATAATGAAAGATTTCTTTAAAATTATTTTAGGGAAAATATTATATTTGGATCAATTGAATCAGTACCAATTAGATATTTTTATAAACAATTTTTTAATTTCTCAAGGATAATTAATATATTTAGAGGGAAAATATGGTATTCGAATTACTAAAATTTTTAATTGTATTAAATAAATAATATGCATGATATTATTTTGAATATTATTAATAATTATTTTTATTATCAAAATACTTTTTTTATTAAAATATTGATATTATTTTTTTTATTTTTTCTTTTTTTTAAAAGAGTTTTTTCATTAAAAAAGAGTTATCAAAAAAAAAATATGAATATTCTTGCACAGATTGAATTAGGTCAAAAAAAAAAAATTATTTTATTAAATATAGAAACAGAAAAATTAGTATTAGGGATTACACCACACCACATACAGTTATTATATGTGTTACCTAAAACAGTAAAAAAAAATACTAAAAAAAAAATTATCATAAAAATATAGAATATAATTTTTTCATTGGATTTTTATAATATGTTTATATTTACAATAATACCATTATTATTGATATTACTATTTTATAGTCCTATTATATATGCATTAGAGTTTTCAGATATAAATTTTCATATTCTTTATAATAGTGTCCAATTATTACCTGCGTCTATGAAAATTTTTTTTTTCTTTGCGTTATTTTCTATTATAATGACATTAATTTTAATGACTACTGGTTTTATTAGAATTATTATTGTATTAAATTTGTTAAGAAATGCATTAGGTATTTCTTATGCTCCTCCTAATCAAATATTATTAGGAATTTCTTTCTTACTAACTTTTTTTGTTATGAGTCCTACAGTTGATCAAATATACCGAGAGGCGTATCTTCCCTTTCAACATAATAACATTCAAATTGAAGAATGTATTAGAAATAGTATCAATCCTATACGGAATTTTATGGTACATCAAACTTATGAAGCAGATTTAAAAACTTTTTTTATATTATCTAATACTCCTTTTTGTAAAACAAAAAATGTTATTCCTATGAAAATTTTATTATTATCTTTTATTACTAGTGAATTAAAAACTGCTTTTCAAATTGGATTTACTATTTTTATACCATTTTTAATAATTGATTTAATTGTTGCAAGTATATTAATTTCTTTAGGTATGATAATGGTTTCTCCTACAAATATTTCTTTACCTATTAAATTAATATTATTTGTTTTAGTAGATGGTTGGAAATTAATTTTTTCTTCTTTAATAAAAAGTTTTCATTGATTTAGAATGATTATGATAGCATTTTTAATGTAATTTAGTTAGTGAGAGTATATGGAAATTAATATTGTAAAAATATTATTTTATGAATCTTTAAAAGTGTTATTAATTCTTTCTTTTCCAATACTATTTTCCATTTTATTTGTAGGGGTTATTATTAGTGTTTTTCAAGCAGCAACACAAATTCATGAACAAACTTTAGCATTTATTCCTAAAATTATTATATTATTTATAATATTATTATTTTTTGGTTCCTGGATGTTGAATGTTATGTTATGTTATATGCAATATATGTTTAAGAGTATTATATTTACGATTTTTTATTTTGTATAATATTATGTTGCAATCATTGTATATGTTATTTTTTATTAAATTTTTTTTTATTTTTTTAAGGATTTTTTCTACACTATTGATTATTCCTATACCAGGATATATTATAAATAAAAAAAAAACAAAATTTTTTTTTTCTATTGTAATAAGTTTTTTAATTATATCTTGGATACATTTTCGGTATCATCAGGTACTTTATTTAGATTGTATTATTATTTTGATAAAACAAATTATTATTGGATGTATTATTGGTCTTTCTATTCAGCTAGTATTTTCTTTTATTTTTATTACTAGTGAAATTATAGGTATGCAAACAGGATTAACATTTCTAACTTCTTTACATTGTAATGATTTTCCAAAGATTTCCACTGTATCAGTTTTTTTAAATATTTTTTTATTTTTAATTTTTTTATCTTGTGATGGATATTTATATATTATTATTTTTTTTTTTCAAAGTTTTGTTTTTTTTCCAATAGATAATATTCGATTAAATTTTTATTTTGTTTTTTTATGTATTCAAATAGTACAAATAGTATTTACATATGGTGTTTGTTTCACATTTCCTATAATAGTAATTTTTTTTATTTTAAATATTATCATTGGAATATTAAAGAGGTTTTTTTCTCCAATAACAGGATTTTCAGTGAGTTTTGTAGTAAATTTATTATCAATCTTTACTTTTTTTATTATTTTTTATGATATATTTATATATTATATTCGTTGTACATTAAATTCTTTATTTTTAAAAATTCTTTTTAAACATTTAATATACTATATATTTTTATATTAACAAATTGGAATATCATAATATATTTGAAATATATAAAAATAAATATAGTATATTACTAATATTATAGAAGCGATATTTATTTAATTTTTTTTTCGTTATATAATACATGTTTTCTTATTATTGGATCGTATTTTCTAAGTTGTATTTTCTTTTGGTTGGAACGTTTATTTTTAGTTGTTGTATAATAATGTTTGGATCCAGATGAAGATATTAATTTTATGATTTCTCTTTTATTTTTAGCCATTGTTAACCTAAAATGTTTTATTTAATAAAATATTCGATTCCCTTTTTGTCAATAATACGCATTGCTTTTGTAGAAATTTTCAATTGAAGAAATTTTTTATATTTTGGTATCCAAAATTTATGATTTTGTAAATTTGGAAAAAACTTTTTTTTAGTTGCATTCATTGCATGTGACCTATTATTACCAAACATAGGTTTTTTGTTAGTAATATAACATATTTTAGACATAATACCTCTGAATTATTTATTTTCGATATTCTCGATGTAATTAATACAATAAATTTTGATATTTTAATTATAGTATAGTGATTTTTAATATTTCTTATTTTCATTATATCTTTGAATGGTTTTTTGTATTTCTATTTTTGCAGAATTGACATCCTCAAATCCAATAATTTTTACCCATTTATTTTTTTCTAAATCTTTATAATGTTGGAAAAAATGTATTATTTTTTTTTTTGTTATATTCGTAAGGTCTGTAATATTTTTAAAATCATGGTAATCTTGACAAATATTATCATGTGGAACAGCAATAATTTTAGCATCTAAGCCTGATTCATCGATCATTTTTAATATTCCGATGGGTTTGCACTGAATAACAGAATTATATTGTAATGCATATGGAATCGGAATTAATACATCTAATGGATCTCCATCTTCAGACAATGTATTATTAATATATCCATAATTACATGGATACAGCATAGCAGTTGGTATAAACCGATCGACAAATAGTATTTGTGTTTTTTTATCTATTTCGTATTTAATAGGATATGAATGATATGGAATTTCAATCACTACATATATGTCGTGTGGAATATTTTTTCCTGATAATAAGTTTTTTAAATTCATAATTATTTATTTTTTTGTATTATTTGTATTTATAAAGATTATTATAATAAAAATTTGATTATATATTTTATGCAATTTTACTATAATATATTAATTTTTATAAAGGATTTTGAATGATTCATCATATAAAATACGTTGAAGAAATACAATGTAATTTTCAAAACCTAATATTAGAAACATTAAAATTATTGAAAAATAAAGTACATTTATCTTCAGTTTCTATTATAAAAACTGTAGGAATAAATATTAATTCTAGAAATTTTAAATTAGAAAATGTAGAATTTAATGATGATAATATGATAATCATTACTGGATACCATAATTTTAAAAAAGCTATCGTACATTCTACAAATTTAAGTATCAAAAACATTCAAAATATGATTCTTTTTTTATCACATATTTTACAATATACATCTTCAGATATTTATGCTACATTACCAAAACCAGAATTATTATCTTTTAAAAAAATTCATATTGATTTATTTTATCCGTATAAATTTACTATTGAAAAGATTATGGAAGAAGCGAATATAGTGGAATCATATGCATTACAAGATTCTAATAATGTAATTAGTACTGAAAATATTAATATTAGTAGCCATAGTAATTATTATGCTTTTGGAAATAGTTATGGAATGTTAGGAAGTTATCAAACTACTATAAATAAAATGTATAGTTTTTTAATTGCTAAAACTCATTCTAATATTATGCAACAAGATTTTTCTTACACGGTTGCTCGTAAAAAATCTGATTTGTATTCTCCTAAAGATGTTGGTAGAGAGAGCTCCAAAAAAGTACAAGAACGTCTATTAGCTAAAAAAATAAGTACAATTAATTGTCCAATTATTATTTCTGCAAGTATTTCAGATGAATTTTTTTCTCATTTTATTGCTGCAATTTATGGAACCAATGTATATAAAAAATCTACAATATTATTACATTCTTTACATAAGAAAATTTTCCCTAAATGGTTAAATATTATAGAAGAACCCCATATCCATAAAGGAATTTTATCTAAACCATTTGATTTAGAAGGAGTACAAACAAAATCTCGATTTATAGTACAAAATGGTGTTTTATGTACTTGGTTGTTAGATAGTTATTCTGGTAATAAATTAGGTTTTTCTAGTACTGGTCATTGTGGTGGAATACACAATTGGTGTATTTCTAATAGCACTAATATCCATTTTAAAGATTTATTAAAAAATATGGGAACTGGACTTTTAGTAACAGAATTTATGGGACAAGGTGTTAATATTGTTACTGGAAGCTATTCTAGAGGTATTTTTGGTTTTTGGGTGCAAAATGGGGAAATTCAACATCCAGTACATGAAGTTACTATTGCAGGAAATTTAAAAGATATGTGGAGAAGTATTATTTACATTAGTAATGATATAGAATATAGGACAGGGATTAATTGTGGATCTATTCTTTTAGACCATATGCAGATTTCAGGAATATAATATTTCTGTAGATGAATAATAGTTGACCTATAAGCCGGGTTCTGTATTTGACAGTCATTTATCTAGATCAATAATCACTTATTGATTCAAGCGGTTTACCCAGATTGTAATACGAGCAATATTATAAATCTTGTTTAACCTTGCTCCGAGTGGAGTTTACATTGCTATATTTATTACTAAATATACGGTGTGCTCTTAACACGCCTTTTCACCCTTACTATCTATATACAAATATATAAATTAGCGGTATTTTTTCTGTTGTACTAGTCGTCAAATAAAATATTGCCCAGATGTTATCTGGCACTCTTGCTCTATGGAGCCCGGACTTTCCTCTATTTAATTTAATATTAAATTATTTAGCGACTGTCTGGTCAACTATTCTATTTATTATATATTTTTTATTATTTTTTGTCATGTAAAATATTTTGTGTGTAGTATTTATATAACAAATTTTTACTAATATTATGGATTTTTGCAGTGCATACAATAGCTTGCTTTATTGATAATTTTTTTTGTAATATTAATAATGTATTTTGAATATTTAAAGAAATATTTTCTTTTTTTTTTTTTATTCCTTTAATAATAATAATGATTTCCCCCTTCATTCTTTTAAGATCTTCTTTTAGCCATAATAATATATCAGAAGATTTTCCATATTTAATTGTTTCCCATTTTTTTGTTATTTCCTTAGCAAAAACAATAGTTCTATTTGCTCCTAAAATATGTACTATGTTTTGCATACTTTTTAAAATTCTATGACAAGATTCATAGAATATTATTGTTTTTGTATTTTCTTTAATTTCTTTTAATGTTTTAATATGTATTATATTTTTTTTAGGAAAAAATCCTTTATAATAAAATTGATCACTTGGTATTCCAGATGCGCTTAAAGCAGTAATGAATGCACATGGACCTGGTATTGGTACAACGGTAATATTTTTTTGGTGACATTTTTTAATTAATTGGTATCCTGGATCATTAATGGTAGGTGTTCCAGCATTGGATACTAATGCAATAGAAATAGTATTTAATAAAGAAATTATTTTTTGAGTTTTTAGATTTTCATTATACTGATGTAAAGAGGTTGTTGGAGTATTAATATTAAATTTTTTTAATAAATATTTTGTATGTCTAGTATCTTCTGCTGCTATTAATTGTACTGTGTTTAAAATTTCAACAGCTCTATAGGTAATGTCTTGTAAATTTCCAATAGGAGTTGCAACAACATATAATATTCCGGTATTTTTAATTTTCATATTTTAAAAATATTTTATTGTATAATTAATGTTAGTAAAACAAATCTTTATTATCATTATAATATTTATAATTTTATTATTTTTAGGGTATCTAATTTGATAAAACGTGTTGTAATTACAGGTTTTGGTATTATATCAAGTATTGGTAATAATAAAACGGAAGTTTTACATTCTTTAAAATCATTAAAATCAGGTATTGTGTTTTCTAAAAATATGCAATCTTTTGGTTTAAAAAGTAATGTTTGTGGTGATATTTGTTTAAAAAAAGAAGAATTAATTGATCGTTATTTTGTAAAATTTATGAATAAAGCTACATTATATGCTTATTTATCTATGGAGCAAGCTATTCAAGATTCTGGTTTAATAAAGGAAATATATCAAAAAAACTATAAAGTAGGTATTATCAATGGAGTAGGTTGTAATTTTTTTGCAAACAATGCAAAATATTTTTCTAAAAAAAAGAAATTATCTCCTTATTTTGTAATACAGTCTATGTTTTCTAACATTTCTGCTTTTTTATCAACATTGTATAATATTTATGGAATTAGTTACTCTATGAGTTCTGCTTGTGCAACATCGTCAAATTGTATTATTAATGCTGTTGATCTCATTAAAAGTAATAAACAAGATATTATTTTTGCAGGAGGTACAGAAGAATTAAGTTGTGAGTTATCATATGAATTTGATAAAATAAAAATATTATCAAGAAAATATAATGAATTTCCTAAAAAATCTTCTCGACCGTATGATATGGATAGAGATGGTTTTGTGATTTCTGGTGGCTCTGGTATATTAGTACTTGAAGATTTAAATCATGCAATATCTAGAAAAGCAAAGATTTATGCTGAAATTATTGGTTATGGTATTTGCTCGGATGGATTTCATATGACTAAACCTTCTGGATCTGGATTAGTATATTCTATGAAAGAAGCAATTAATAATTTGGATAAATCTAAAATTGATTATATTAACACACATGGAACATCTACAAAATTGGGAGATATTATAGAATTAATATCTATTCAACGGATATTTAAGCATTCGATTCCATACTTTTCTTCTACAAAATCTCTTACAGGACATGCCTTAGGAGCTTCTGGAGTACAAGAAATTATTTATATTTTATTAATGATGTATAATAATTTCATATTTCCAAATATTAATATTGATCATTTAGATAAAAAAATTAAAAAAATGAATATTTTATTTAATAAACAACCCTGTTCAATAAATATTGCAATGTCTAATAATTGTGGATTTGGAGGTGTGAATACTTCTATTATATTACAAAAAATTTTTTAATAGTATATTATATTATACATTACAATATTAAATATTCTATAGGTATATTTATAATATAATAAATGTATTATTTTTAATGAAAAATAATTTTAGGGATAATAATGAACCAATTATTACAGTTAAAAAAATTTACAAAAATTGTTGCAGATAGTGGAAATATTAATGAAATTAATTTATATTGTCCAGAAGATGCAACAACAAATCCTTCTTTGATTTTACAAACTATTAATATTCCAGAATATAAAAATTTACTTGATGATGCTGTTATATTTGGAAAAAAAAGTAGTAATATTCTTGCAGAACAAATTATACATGCTAGTGATAAAATTTTAGTGAATATAGGCATAGCAATATTAAAAAATATACCTGGAAAAGTCTCTAGTGAAATAGATGCAAGACTATCTTTTAATAAAGAAGCGTGTATTTTAAAAGCAAAAAAAATTATTAATATATATGAAGTTGCTGGTATTCATCGTTCTAGAGTACTTATCAAATTAGCAGCAACATGGGAAGCTATTCAAGCAGCAAAAGAATTAGAAAAAGAAAATATTCATTGTAATTTAACTTTGTTATTTTCTTTTGCGCAAGCTAGAGCATGTGCTGAGGCTAATGTATTTTTAATTTCTCCTTTCGTTGGTAGAATTTATGACTGGTATGTTCAACATCAATTAATTCATAAGGATGATTTTCATAAAGATCCAGGTGTATTGTCTGTAAAAAAAATATATACATATTATAAAAAATATGGATACAATACTATTATAATGGGAGCTAGTTTTCGAAATATTCAACAAATTCTACTTTTGTCTGGATGTGATGCATTAACCATTTCACCAAATTTATTAAAAAAATTACAAAATACCTCTGGTTGTGTTGTAAGGAATTTAATACCTTCAAAGAATATTCTAACTCGACCTGGTATATTACATGAATCAGAATTTCGATGGGAACATAATCAAGATCAAATGGCTGTAGAAAAATTATCAGATGGTATACGTCAATTTAGTACAGATCAAGAAAAACTTGAAAAATTACTATATTCTATTTTTTAAAATGATTTTAATTTTATTTATTATTAGGAAGACATATGTGTTCGAGACAAGAATTAGCTAATGCAATTCGAGTATTAAGTATTGATGCAATTCAGAAAGCTAATTCCGGGCATCCGGGAGCACCAATGGGTATGGCTGATATTGCTGAGGTATTATGGAGAAGCTTTTTAAATCATAATCCTAATAATCCATATTGGGATAATCGTGATCGTTTTATATTATCTAATGGTCATGCTTCAATGCTATTGTACAGCATTTTACATTTAACAGGATACGATATTTCAATAGATGATTTAAAAAATTTTAGAACATTACATTCTAAAACTCCAGGACATCCAGAAGTCGGTTGTACTCCAGGCGTTGAAATTACAACAGGTCCATTAGGACAAGGATTAGCTTCTGGTATTGGAATGGCTATTGCTGAAAAAATACTTGCATCATATTTTAATCGAATTCACTATAATATCATTGATCATTATACTTGGGTATTTGTAGGAGATGGTTGTTTAATGGAGGGTATTTCACATGAAGTATGTTCCTTAGCTGGTACTTTACAATTAAATAAATTAATTGTACTATACGATAGTAATAAAATTTCTATTGACGGTGCTGTAAAAAATTGGTTTAGTGATGATACTATTAAAAGATTTCAAGCATATAATTGGAATGTTATTAGTGATGTAGATGGACATAATGCAGAATCTATTTTTCAGGCTATTAATAGTGCTAAAAAAAGTGGTAGTAAACCTTCTATAATTTTTTTTAATACCACAATTGGTTTTGGTTCTCCAAACAAATCTGGAACAGCAGAAGTACATGGTGCTCCTTTAGGAGAACAAGAAATCAATAATACAAAAAAACAATTACATTGGAAACATCCACCATTTTATATCCCGGATGAAATTTATAATAATTGGGATGCCAGAGATACTGGTGAAAATATTGAAAGAAAATGGAATAGTTTATTTGCTAAATATAAATTAGAGTACCCAGAATTATCTGATGAATATACAAGAAGAATGTCTGGTTTATTACCAATTGATTGGTCTGATCAAATATTTAACTTTATTATTCAAAGTAATGAAAATGTTAAAAATATTGCAACTCGTCAATCTTCACAATATGTATTAGAGTTTTTTGGAAAAATTTTACCAGAACTATTAGGAGGATCTGCAGATTTAGCTCCAAGTAATTTAACAATGTGGTCAGGTTCTAATCCAATTCATAAATATAATTCAGGAAATTATATTCATTATGGTGTACGTGAATTTGGAATGACTGCTATTGCTAATGGTATATCTCAACACGGTGGTTTTATTCCTTATATAGCAACATTTTTAATTTTTTCAGATTATTCTAAAAATGCTATTCGTATGTCTGCATTAATGAAAACTAGAAATATTATGTTATATACACATGATTCTATTGGATTAGGAGAAGACGGTCCAACACATCAACCAGTAGAACAATTATCGAATTTACGATCTATTCCTTATATGAGTGTTTGGAGACCCAGTGATACTATTGAGACTATTGTTGCTTGGAAATTTGCTATAGAAAGATATCAAGGACCTACTGCCTTAATATTATCAAGACAAAATATAGAACAATTTAAAAGAAGTAGAAAACAAATTGATGATATTGAAAAAGGTGGGTATATATTAAAAGAGTTTGGAAAATTGATTAGTATTATTATTATTGCTACTGGTTCAGAGGTTCCATTAGCTATTTCAGTTGCGCAATCAATTCACCAATTAGGATATGGTATTAGAGTTGTTTCAATGCCTTCTATTGATGTTTTTGAAGCTCAAGATTTTTCATATCAGGAGTCTGTTTTTCCTCGCGATATTATAAATCGTGTTGTTATTGAAGCAGGAAAATCTGATTCTTGGTATAAATATGTTGGCTTGCAAGGAATAGTTATTGGTATGGATACTTTTGGTGATTCTGCTTCTGCATCACAATTATTTAAAAAGTTTGGTTTTACAAAAGAAAAAATAGTCTATAGGATAAAAAAATTATTAAAAAAAAATATTATTAATAAAGAATAAATAATATTTTTATATAAAATTTCATTGAGTGTAAAAATATGAATTGTCCAGTAATTAGTTTAGCACAACAGTTGATTTCTATACCTTCTATTAGTCCTACTGACGGTGGATGTCAAAAAATTATTGCTGATCGATTATCGTATATTGGTTTTAAAGTCATACCTTTAAAACGAAATAATACTAGTAATCTATTAGCTTATAAAGGAAATGGAAAAACATTGTCTTTTGCTGGACATACAGATGTTGTACCTGTTGGAGATGAAAAAAATTGGAAGCATCCTCCGTTTATACCCATCATCCAAGATGGGTATTTATTTGGTAGGGGTGCAGTAGATATGAAAGGATCATTAGCAGCTATGATTATTGCTGCTGAAAATTTTATTTATGCCCATCCTAATCATTTAGGAAGATTGTCTTTTTTAATTACTTCTGATGAAGAATCGAGTGCAGAGGATGGAACAATACGAATTATAGAATATTTACAATCTATGAAACAGAATATTGATTATTGTATTGTAGGAGAACCTACTAGTAATAAAGTTGTTGGTGATATTATTAAGATTGGTCGTAGAGGTTCTTTAAATGTTCATTTAGTAGTTTATGGTGTACAAGGACACATAGCATATCCAGAATTTTCAAAAAATCCAATACATTTAATTCTATCTTTTTTGAAACAAATAACAAATATGCAGTGGAGTACAGGAAATAAATATTTTGTACCTACTAGTTTACAAATTTCAAATATATTTTCTGGTATAGGTAGTGAAAATGTTACTCCAAAAGAATTAATGTTAAGGTTTAATTTTAGATTTGGAACAGATATTACAGTTGCAGAAATAAAAGAGAAAGTGATTTCTTTATTGGCAAAATGTGGTTTAGAATATTCTATTACATGGAAATTATCTGGTGAACCGTTTGTAACACATTCAAAAAAATTAATTGATATTGCTGTTCATTCTATTTATCAATATAATCATTTAAAACCAATATTATCTACCAGTGGAGGTACTTCAGATGGTAGATTTATAAAAAATATTGCTTCTGAAATTATTGAATTAGGACCAGTAAACAATATGATTCATAAAGTCAATGAATGTGTTAAAATAACAGATTTACAAATATTAAGTTTAATGTATCAAAGTATTATGGAAAAAATTTTAATATAAAAAATTATTAAATATTTCAGAGTATCAATATGTGATACTCTGTGAATGGTTATATTGATATTATATATTTTAGATATTTTGTTGAGTTTTTTATTGGTATTATAGATCTTAAAATCAATTAAGTAGTTTTGATATACGTAAAGACTTTTTTAGTATTAATTGCGTTTTGTAAGATAATTGGGTTAATGGTAATCTTATGTAATTATTTTGAATCATTCCTAATTTCCAGGCAGCCCATTTAATTGGTATTGGATTTGGTTCGAGAAATAGCGATTGATGTATTGGCATTAAGGTGTTATTAATCCTTCTAGCATCACAAAATTTTTTTTGCAAAGCTAAAGAACACATGTTGGACATTTCTTTAGCTGCTATATTTGCTGTAACAGAAATGACGCCATGACCTCCGAGTTGCATAAAATCTAAAGCAGTACTATCATCTCCACTGATTAGTAAAAAGTTTTTTTTAGCATATTGTTTTATTTGATGTACTCTTGATAAATCCCCTGTTGCTTCTTTGATTCCTATAATATTTTTAAATTTAGATAATTGAATTACTGTTTCAGGGGATATATCACAACCTGTTCTACTTGGAACATTATATAAAATTTGTGGAATATTTGTATTTTCTGAAATAGATTTAAAATGTTGATATAATCCTTTTTGAGTAGGTCTGTTATAATAAGGAACGACCGTTAAACATGCATGAACGCCTGAATATTCTATTTTTTTTGTTAACAATATAGCTTCTTTAGTAGAATTTGCGCCTGTACCTGCTATAATTGGTATTTTATTATCTGCAAATTCTATTGATAATAATATCACTTTATTATGTTCTTTTTGAGTTAATGTAGCAGATTCTCCTGTTGTACCAACAGTAACAATGGCTTTAGTTTTATTTTTTATATGGTATTGAATAAGTTTTTTTAAACTAGAACGACAAATTTTTCCATCTGATGTCATTGGTGTAATGATTGCGACGATACTTCCTGTAAACATTTTTTTCTCCTATCAATTTTTACTGTATATTATATTCATGATGATTGTTAATTTTATTTGGTATTAATATTTAAAATGATGATTTTTACTACATACAATATAATATGTAGATGAAATTAATAAAATGAAATATATTTAAATATTAATTTTTTTAAAAGATTAATTTTTTGAATTATTTTGGTAAGATTGTATATATTATATATTTTGATAAAAATAATAATATTATGGTTTTATCGTAATAAATTGTTAAAATGATTTTTTTGTATTATATAATATTTTATATATTGTAAAATATATAATATATTTTGAAAGGAGATTTAAAAATATTATAAAAATATATTATTTTTTGTAAAAAAATAAAATTTATTTTGACAAGTCATAAAAATGAATTTTTACTGATTTACTTTTAAAGTGTATAGTGATATTTTGTGAAATATATATTATTATAATTGATATGTTTATTTTCCGCATTGTGCTTGAAATCGTAACATATGATCCATAATTATAATTGCAGTCATTGCTTCTGCGATTGGTACTGCTCTAATTCCTACACAGGGATCGTGTCTACCTTTTACTTGAATTTTAGTATTTTTTCCAGATTCAGTAATTGTATTAATAGGGATATCAATACTAGATGTTGGTTTTAGAGCTATTTTTATAATTATAGGTTCTCCATTACTAATTCCTCCTAATATTCCTCCTGCATGATTACTTAAAAAACCGTCTTGAGAAATTTCATCTCTATTTTCAGAACCTAATTGGTTAATTACAGAAAATCCATCTCCTATTTCTATTCCTTTAACAGCATTAATACTCATGAGTGCATGAGCTAAATCGGCATCTAAACGATCAAAAACAGGTTCTCCTAATCCTATAGGAATATTTTTTGCAATAATAGTAATTTCTGCTCCGATTGAATTTCTTCTTTTTTTTAAATCTTTAATAAAATTTTCTATTTTTGGTATTTTTTTTTTATCAGGACAAAAAAATGGATTTTTATTAATTTGACTCCATGATTTTATCTGACATTTAATATTTCCTATTTGTGATAGGTATCCTCTGATTTTAATATTATAAATGTTTTTTAAGTATTTTTTTGCAAAAGCTCCTGCAGCGACTCTCATAGTTGTTTCTCTAGCAGAAGATCTGCCTCCACCTCTATAGTCACGAATTCCATATTTCATAAAATAAGTATAATCTGCATGTCCTGGTCTGAATATATTTTTGATGTTTTCGTAGTCTTGTGATCGGTGATCGGTATTTTTAATGCTTAAACCAATACTAGTACCAGTTGTTTTTCCTTGAAAAGTTCCAGATAAAATTTCAACAGTATCAGGTTCTCGGCGTTGTGTAGTATATTTTGATGTTCCAGGTTTTCTACGATTTAATTCTTTTTGTAAATCTTTTTGTGATATTTGTATTCCTGGTGGCATACCATCAATAATACAACCTAGGGAGATTCCATGCGATTCTCCAAATGTATGTACTTTAAATATTTTTCCTATACTATTCCCAGGCATAATGATTTCCTTTAATGCATATATTTGATTTAATTATATTAAATAATTTTTGTTATATATTTATATAAATTATAAATTATGTTAATATTATGATATATCTTGATTGTAAAATTTTATGTATAAAAATTTATTATACATATTAATATATATATTATAAATAGAAAATGATCATTCATGTAACGTTAGATAATTTTTATTATAATACATAATATTTTTATATATTAAAATACATATCTGGTACATTTTATGATTAAAAATCGCTCTATTTGTTCTAAGAAAATTAAATCATTTTACGAGGAAGTTAGAGGAATTAAAAAAATCAAACAAGATACTATTTTTCATTCTCAAAAATATAAATTAAATCAGAAATATTTTGAAAAAAGAAATATTTACCAAGAAGATGCACATAGTTATTTTTTTAAAAGTAATTTTTCTCAAAAAATTATTAAAAAAAATCCAGTTTCGTATGTTAGAGATGAACTGTGTAGGAAAGAATTAAAAAAATTAAAAAATAAAGAATATTTTCCAGAATTATTTTTGGATTTTCATGGAGTGAATCAAAATACTGCAAAAAAAGAATTAGGGAAATTATTTTTTTTTTGTAAAAAAGAAAAAATTTTTTGTTTTGCAATTATTCATGGACATGGGAAAAATATATTAAAACGTAATGTCCCAATTTGGTTATCGCAACATCCAGATACTATAGCTTTTTATCAAGAACCTAATATTTTTGGGCACAATACCACATTATTCGGATTATTACAAAAATAATTATTATTTTTGATAAATATACTAGAAATGAATTTCTATATATAAAATTACTTAACATGATAATGTATATCCATGTTTAATGATTTATTATGATATTATAATATTGATATTTTAGAAATTGTATTTTTAGTAAATAACGTTATATATAAATGAGATTTTGTATATTAAATATTTAAGGTAATATCATGTTAGATAACAATCGATTACGTATTGCCATGCAAAAATCAGGTCGTTTAAGTGAAGATTCTATAAAATTGTTAACGACATGTGGTATTAAAATTAACTTAAAAAAACAAGAATTAATTTCTTTTTCTGAAAATATGCCTATTGATATTTTTCGGGTAAGAGATGATGATATTCCAGGATTAGTAATGGATCAAGTTGTTGATTTGGGTATTGTTGGAGAAAATGTTCTTGAAGAAGAATTATTAAGACGTGGAATACAGTCTAAAAAAATATTGTATAAAATTTTACAACGTCTTGATTTTGGAAAATGTCGATTATCTTTAGCAATACCTTGTAGTAAAAAATATGTTAATTTATTATCTTTACAAAATGCATGTATTGCGACTTCGTATCCTTATTTATTAAAAAAATATCTTGATAAAAAAAATATCAATTTTAATTTTTTTATACTTAATGGATCTGTAGAAGTTGCACCAGTTGCAGGTTTATCTGATGCAATTTGTGATTTAGTTTCTACTGGAGCAACGCTAGAAGCGAATGGTTTAAAAGAAGTTGAAATTCTTTATAATTCACAAGCATGTTTGGTATCTCGTTTAGGACCATTACCAAGTGTTAAAAAAATATTAATTGAAAAATTAATAACTCGTATTCAAGGTGTTATAAAAGCTCGAGAATCAAAATATATTATGTTACATGCACCTTCTTCTAAAGTACAATCAATAATATCTTTATTACATGGTGCAGAACATCCTACTATTTCTAGATTAGCTGGAGAAACAAATAAAGTTGCTATACACATGGTAAGTAGTGAAACATTATTTTGGGAAACTATGGAACAATTAAAAGTTTTAGGGGCTAGTGCTATTTTAGTGTTACCAATTGAAAAAATGATGGAATAAATATATGTTATCAAAAGATAAAATAATTTCCTGGGAGTTATTAAGTAGTATAAAAAAAAAAAAAATGTTGCTACGTCCAATAACATCTAAAATTGATAACTTATCTGATGTAGTAAAATCTATAATACATGATGTTAAAAAATTTGGAGATATGGCGTTAAATAAATATACTGAAAAGTTTGATAATATCCATTTAAAAAATATCAAAGTGGATAAAAAAAATATTAATAATGCACAATTGTTTGTTAGTAAAGCGTTTCAAGATGCTATTTTAATTGCAAAAAAAAATATTGAATTATTTCATATGCAACAAAATATAAAACCGATAGATATAGAAACACAACGGGGAATACGCTGTCAACAAATTACTCTTCCAATAGAATCAGTTGGATTATATGTACCTGGTGGTACTGCTCCATTAGTTTCTACTGTACTTATGTTAGCAATACCTGCTCGTATTGCAGGTTGTAAAAATATTATATTATGTTCTCCACCTCCTATTACCAATGAAATTTTATATACTGCTAATGTTTGTGGTATTGAAAATATATTTTCTGTTGGTGGTGCACAAGCTATTGCAGCTCTTGGTTTTGGTACAGATACTATTTTAAAAGTAAATAAAATTTTTGGTCCAGGGAATGCATATGTTACAGAAGCAAAGATACAATTAAATCGATTAGTTCCAGGGTTATCTATTGATATGGTTGCAGGTCCTTCGGAATTATTAATTATTGCTGATAAAACATCAAATCCCACTTTTATTGCATCAGATATATTATCACAATTAGAACATGGTACAGATTCGCAAGTAATTGTTTTAACACCAGATAAATATATTTTAGAACAAGTTATTATACAAATTAATAAACAACTGATATATTTATCCAGGTCAGAAATTATTTTAAAAGCATTAAAACATACTCGTTTTATTTTAGTAAAAAATATATTAGAATGTATTAGTATTTCTAATATATATGCGCCTGAACATTTAATTATTCAAACAGAAAATCCTAGATCGATTCTTTCAAAAATTGTTAATGCTGGCTCAGTATTTTTAGGTTTATGGTCTCCAGAATCTGTAGGAGATTATGCTTCTGGAACAAATCATGTACTTCCAACTAATAAAAATGCTATATCATATTCAGGATTAAGTGTTTTGGATTTTCAAAAAAAAATTAATGTTCAAGAATTAACTATAAATGGTTTAAAAAATATTTCAAATATCGTAAAAGTATTATCTTCAGCAGAAACAATGGATGCTCATAAAAATTCTATTACAGTACGTATTAATGCCATGCAGGAATGAATATGAAAAATAATATCCACAGTTTATCTAGAAAACATATTTTACAACTACAACCATATAAATCGGCAAGATCTATTGGTGGAAAGGGGGATGTCTGGTTAAATGCAAATGAAGTTCCTATGTCTAAAAAATTTTTTTTACATCAATATGTTTTTAATCGATACCCTGAATTTCAATCAAAAAAATTACTTGATTATTATGCTACTTATGCTAATGTAAAAATAGAAAATATTTTAATTAGTAGAGGTGCAGATGAAGCAATTGATTTATTAATGAAAGTATTTTGTATACCTAATAAAGAATGTATTATGACATTCCCACCGACATATACTATGTATTCTAAAATTGCTGAAATTTATAATATTAAGAATATTTCTATAAATATGTTAGATAATTTTTCACTGGATATTCAATCTTTAAAATTGAATCTACATCTTGTAAAACTAATATATATATGTCGTCCTAACAATCCTACTGGTCATATTTTTAATATAAAAGATATTATTATAATACTAGAAATGACTGTTGGTAAATCTATTGTTGTGATTGATGAAGCATATATTGAATTTTGTTTGGAGAATACTCTGATATTTTTATTATCAAAATATTCTCATATGGTTATTTTAAGAACATTATCTAAATCTTTTGGATTAGCAGGTATTAGATGTGGATTTGCTATAGCACATAAAGATATTATTGATTTATTAAAAAAAGTAATTGCACCATATCCATTATCTTCTCCTACGATAGATATTGCAATTCAAGCACTAGAACCATCTAACATTGCATGTATGAAACAGAATATATTACAAATCCAAAAAAATAAAATATGGTTATTAAAAGAATTAAAATATATTCATGTAGTACAAAAAATTTTTTCTACTAGTACGAACTATGTATTAGTAAAATTTTTTCGTTCTGATTTTGTTTTTCAAAAATTATGGGATCAAGGGATTATTGTTAGAAACCAAAATCATGAAAAAACTTTAAAAGGATGTATTAGAATATCTATAGGAAATAAAACAGAATGTATAAAATTAATTATTGCGTTAAAAAATATCATATAATTCTTTTTTTAAATTATAAAGGTGAGCATCGTGCAAGAGAAAATATTATTTGTTGATCGTGACGGAACTTTAATTCACGAACCTACTGATAATTTTCAAATAGATTCAATTAATAAATTAACTTTTGAGCCTTTTGTGATTCTTATATTAAGAAAGTTAATAAAATTAAATTTTAAATTGGTATTAGTAAGTAATCAAGATGATTTATATACTAAAAAATTTCCTTATGAATCTTTTTTTGTACCTCATAAATGTATGATTGATACATTTGAATCACAAGGTATTTATTTTCAGAATATATTAATTTGTCCACATAATATAAACGATGGTTGTAATTGTCGAAAACCATATGTTGAATTAGTTATGCCTTGGTTAAAAAATAATATATTAGATAAAGATCATAGTTATGTTATCGGAGATCGTGAAACAGATTTAGAATTAGCAAATAGAATGGGTATTCATGGTATTTTATACAACCAAAAAAGCATGAATTGGAGAAATATCTATGATATTATTTCGAAAAATGATAGATATGCAAAAATTATTAGAAATACTAAAGAAACAAAAATAACATTGGAACTATGGTTAAATAAATCTGGTATAAGTAAAATAGATACTGGAATTTATTTTTTTGATCACATGTTAGAACAAATTTGTATACATGGTAATATTGTGATGAATTTAACTGTTTTGGGTGATCTTGATATTGATGATCATCATACAATAGAAGATATTGGTATTGTTTTAGGTAATGCTCTTTTAAAATGTTTAGGTTCAAAAATTGGTATTGAAAGATTTGGATTTTATGTTCCTATGGATGAAAGTTGTGCATATTGTTTATTAGATATTTCTGGTCGTCCTTATTTAAAATTTCAAAGTACATTTTATTATCAATATGTTGGAAATTTTAGTACTAATATGGTAGAACATTTTTTTAGATCTTTATCTTATTCTATGAATAGTACTATTCATATATTTAGTACAGGAAAAAATGATCATCATCAAATTGAAAGTATTTTTAAAGCTTTTGGTCGATCATTAAAAAAAGCAGTAAATGTTACTGGCAATGTACTACCAACATCGAAAGGAATATTATAAATGAATATTATAATATTAAATACACAATGTGCTAATTTATTATCCATAAAATTATCTATTGAACATCTAGGTTATAATGCCATTATAACAAACGATCCTAATATTATTTCTACTGCAGATAAATTATTATTACCTGGAGTAGGTAGTGCTTCAGAAATTATGCAACAATTATATAAAAATCAATTAAATGAAGTGATTAAAAAGATGACTTGTCCTGTTTTAGGGATTTGCTTGGGTATGCAAGTATTATCTAGTTTTAGCGATGAATCTTATGGAATCGATATGTTAGATATTATTAGTGTTCCTGTGTTATTATTAGATTCTCACGATTTACCTTTACCGCATACTGGTTGGAATCAAGTACATTTTGATAAAAACAATGTTTTATTAAAAGGAATACAAACAGGTTCTTGGTTTTACTATCTTCACAGTTATGCTTATCCAATTAATAAATATACAATTGCAACTTCTTGTTATAATGTACATTTTAGTGCTATTGTACAAAAAAACAATTTTTTTGGAGTACAGTTTCATCCAGAAAAATCTGGTGCAATGGGTTCGAAATTACTTTCAAATTTTTTAGAGATATAAAATATGATTATTCCAGCTTTAGATATTTTAAATAACCAGGTTGTTAGATTATATCAAGGAAATTATGACTCAGTAAAATATTATGATTATTATGTATATGATTTAATTAGTACATATATTGCTTCTGGATCTAAAATTATTCATTTAGTAGATCTTGAATCAGCTCGTACTCGAAATCAAAAAAGAAGTAAAGCATTTTATGAAATTATTTTTTCTTTTAAAGAATGTATACAAATGGCAGGAGGTATTAATTCTAAAAAGGAAATAGATAAATTATTTTCAATAGGAGCGAAAAGAATAGTTATTGGATCAGAAGCAATTAATAATATTAAAAAAGTTAAGAAATGGATTGAATATTATGGTAATCAGCGAATTGTTGTTGCATTAGATATTAATATTATTCAAAACAATATAAAAACAATTTTTATTAATGGGTGGAAAAAAAATACTAATATTTGTTTAGAAGATTTTTTACATGAATTATCTTCCGTAGATATTAAATATGTTTTATGTACAGATATTTCTAAAGATGGTACTTTGTCAGGTCCAAATTTTTCATTGTATCAAGATTTGATTTTACAGTTTCCTAAGATTCATTTTCAAGCTTCTGGTGGTATTCACCATCTCAATGATATTGTAAGATTAAAAAATATCGGTGTTAAGGATGTTATTATTGGAAAAAGTTTATTGGAAAATAAATTTACTATTGCAGGAGCAATAAAATGCTGGCAAAAAGGATCATTCCATGCTTCGATGTTAAAGAAGGATGTGTAGTAAAAGGAATACAATTTAAAAATCATAAAATTGTTGGAGATATTATATCGCTTGCTAAAAAATATGTAGAACAAGGGGCAGATGAATTAGTATTTTATGATATTCAAGCCTCTGTAAATAATACTACTGTGAGTAAAGATTGGATTTATAGAGTAGCAGAATATATTAATATTCCTTTTTGTGTTGCAGGCGGTATTAAAAATATTAAAGATGTTCAACAAATTTTATCGTCCGGCGCCGATAAAATTTCAATTAATTCTTCAGCTATTAACGATCCTGATTTAATAACTCGTATTGCTGATCAATTCGGATCGCAATGTGTCGTAATAGGAATAGATTCTTGGTTTGATCAAGCATATAACGAGTATTTTGTATATCAGTATACTGGCTGTGAATTAAAAGTACAAAAAACAAATTGGGATACCATATCTTGGGTTGAAGAAGTACAAAAAAGAGGTGCAGGGGAAATTGTATTAAATATGATGAATCATGATGGTACATGCAATGGATATGATATAGAACAATTAAAAATGATCAAAAAAATTTGTCGTGTTCCACTAATAGCATCTGGTGGAGCAGGTAGTATGAATGATTTTTGTGAAGTTTTTCAAGAAACAAATGTAGAAGGTGCATTAGCTGCTTCCGTATTTCACAATGATATTATTAATATTCAAACATTAAAAAATTTTTTGATTAATAAAGGAATAAGAATTCGGGTATGTTAAATAATGATTTGTTAAAAAAAATTGATTGGAAAAAAACTGATGGCTTAATTCCATGTATTATACAGAATTTTTTTTCTTCTGAAATATTAATGCATGGATATATGAATGAAGAAGCGTTATATGAAACACAAAAAAAAAAAATGGTTGTTTTTTATTCTAGAACAAAAAAAAGATTATGGAAAAAAGGAGAACAATCAGGAAACTTTTTAAATGTTTTAAATATAATATTAGATTGTGACCGGGATAGTTTACTAATATTAGTACATCCAATAAGAAATACATGTCATTTAAATAATAACAGTTGTTTTAATGGGATAAAAACAACTTATACTGATTTTTTTTATCTAGAACAATATATTAAAAATAAAAAAAATATTAATTGTGTAAATTCATATACTGCTACTTTACATAGTACTGGTATTCATAGAATAGTACAAAAGTTGGGAGAAGAGGTGATTGAAGTTGTTATTGCTGCACTTAATAAAAATAAAAAAGATATTATTAATGAATCTTCTGATTTAATATATCATTTTTTAGTTTTATTACATAATCAAAATATAGATTTTCATGATATTATTTGTAATTTAAAATTACGTAATAAAAATAAAGAAATACAATAAATAATATTTTTTATATTTATATATTTAATAATTGTATTGTATTAAATCATACTATTTTATAGTACTTTTTTTTGGAGGTTATAAAGATGCAAAAAAATGATATTGGTGTTATTGGTATGGCTGTTATGGGTAGAAATCTTTCTTTAAATATTGCAAATCATGGTTACCATGTTTCTATATTTAATCGTACAGCAACAAAAACAAAACAAATGATTGCAAAAAATAATCATAAAAATATTTTTCCATATTTTCAAATACAAGATTTTGTCAATTCGTTAAGTAGTCCAAAATGTATATTATTAATGGTTAAGTCAGGAAAACCAACAGATGAAACTATTTCTACTATTATACCATATTTAAATTCTGGTGATATAATTATTGATGGTGGGAATTCTTTTTATAAAGATACGATAGTAAGATATCAATTATTGCTAAAACATGAAATTCGTTTTATTGGATCAGGAATTTCTGGTGGAGAATATGGTGCATTAACAGGACCTGCAATAATGCCAGGTGGTTCGAAAAAAGCGTATGATATTATTTTTCCAATTTTAAAAAAAATATCTGCAAAATTTAATGAAGAACCTTGTGTTTCTTATGTAGGTCCAGATGGAGCAGGACATTATGTAAAAATGGTACATAACGGTATTGAATATGCTGATATGCAATTAATTTCTGAAACTTATTGCATTTTGAAAAAACTTTTAAATTTAAGTAATAAAAATATTTCAAAAATTTTTGATACTTGGAATCAAGGAGAATTAAATAGTTATTTAATAGAAATTACTAAAAATATTTTTACTAAAAAAGATAATAGTGGTGAATATTTAATAGATATTATTTTAGACGAAGCTGTTGGAAAAGGTACAGGAAAATGGACTTGTCAGGAAGCACTATCATTAAATCAACCGTTAAATATAATTACTGAATCTGTATTTGCAAGATATTTATCTTCTTTAAAATCTCAAAGAATGTTAGCATCTCAGATACTTGCTGGTCCAAATATTGCTCCTATTGTTTATAATAAAGAAGATTTTATAGAAAAACTTCGACAAGCTTTATATTTAAGTAAAATTATTGCTTATACTCAGGGATTTGCACAATTAAGTAGTGCATCTAAAAAATATTACTGGAATCTTAATTGTAGTAATATAGCAAAAATATTTAGATCAGGTTGTATTATTCAATCAAGTTGTTTACATGAAATAGTGAAAATTTATAAATATGATAATGTCATTATTAATTTATTATTGTCTCCTATATTTCAAGAAATAGCAAATAAATATCAACATTCTTTACGTGAAGTAGTATCATATTCTATTATGCAAGGTATTTCTATTCCTGCATTTTCTTCTGCAATGACATATTATGATGGTTATCGTACAGAAAAATCATCAGCAAATTTAATACAAGCACAAAGAGATTATTTTGGTGCACATACGTATAAAAGATATGATAAAGCAGGAATATATCATACTAATTGGATAAAGGAATGATTATTATTTCTTAGGATATATAGACTAATAAAAATAAATATATTTTATATTAGTCTATTATTATAATTTAATAAATAGAATATAATTTTATATAATTTATTATATTAATTTTTTAATGAAAAGAATATTATGATTATATTAAAAAAAAAATTTTAGTGACTTGTGCATTACCATATTCTAATGGTGCAATTCATCTTGGTCATATGCTAGAACATATACAAGCTGATATCTGGGTTCGTTATCAAAGAATGATAGGTAATGAAGTTTGGTTTATTTGTTCAGATGATGCTCATGGTACGGCAATTATGTTAAAATCTCATAAAAATGATATATCGTCAAAAGTATTTATTGCGAGTATTTTTCAAGATCATATTAATGACTTGAGAAATTTTAATATTTCTTATGATAATTATTCTTCTACTCATAGTATTGAAAATTTATATTTGGTAAATAAATGTTATTATCAACTAAAATTAAATAATTTAATTTTTTTAAAAAAAATTTTACAATTTTATGATACTAAAAAAAAAATGTTTTTATCAGATAGGTTTATTCAAGGAACTTGTCCTTCTTGTAATGCAAACAATCAATATGGAGATACTTGTGAAGTATGTGGTGCAGTTTATAAGCCTATTAAATTAATTAATCCTATTTCAAATATTTCTAATACCAAACCAATTATTCGTAGTTCTATACATATATTTTTTAATTTATCTTTTTTTCAAGAGATGTTATATAAATGGATTCATTCTGGAGTACTTCCAAAAGAGGTAGTTAATAAAGTTAAAGAATGGTTTACAAAAGATTTGAAAGCATGGAACATTTCTCGAGATGCTCCATATTTTGGTTTTAAGATACCAGATATGAAAAATAAGTATTTTTATGTTTGGTTGGATGCAACTATTGCTTATATTAGTACATTTAAAAATTTATGTGATAAAAATTGTTCTATAAGTTTTAATGAATTTTGGAATCTTAATTCAAAAACTGAATTGTACCATTTTATTGGTAAAGATATTGTATATTTTCATGCATTATTTTGGCCTGCTATTTTAGAAAGTAATCAATTTAGGAAACCTACAAAAATTTTTGTACATGGACATTTGAAATTTCGAGGTATGAAATTTTCTAAATCGAAAAATGTTATTATTACTGCAAAAAAATGGTTAAAATATTTAGATTCGGATAGTTTAAGATATTATTTTGCTTCTAAACTATCTTCTAAAGTTGAAGATATTGAAATAGATTTAAAAGAATTTCGTAATAAAATTAACTCGGATATTGTTAATAAAATTGTGAATTTAGCATCTCGTAGTTCAAGTTTTTTAAATAAATATTTTGATAATTTATTATCTTCACAATTAGAAAATAAAAAAATATATCAATATTTTGTAAAACAATCTGATAAAATATCTCATTTTTTTAATAATCGAAATTTTAATTTTGTTATACAAACAGTAGTACAATTATCAGATTTAGCAAATCAATATTTTAATAAAAAAGCTCCTTGGAAAATGGTAGATCAAAAAAATAATTTAAAATTACAAGAAATTTGTTCTATGGGAATTAATTTATTTCGCATGATTATGATTTACTTAAAACCGATTGTTCCTGATTTAGCCAAAAAGGTAGAATTATTTTTATTAACTGATTTGAACTGGGAGAGTATACATGCCCCATTATTTAATCATTATATTGCAGAATTTAAATCATTATATCAAAGAATTAGTATAGAAAAAATTAATCAATTAATTTAAATAATTTTTTTTGTCCAAGAAATTTTCCATATATCATTATAATAATTACTAAAATTTATAATTCCAATTATGGAAATGATTTTTTCATTGTAAAATATGATTGGTATACGATTTCTATTCCATGGAGGAATATTATTTTCTTGCCAAATATTTTTTATTTTTTTATGATATTTATTATTAATAGAAATTATTTTGCATGTATGAAATCGTATACTAACTAAATCTTTTTTCTTTGGTTTTGGAAGTGTAGTACCATATTGATTTTTTTGTAATTCCCCCAAATGATATGGTAGTTTAAGTGATTTGTTATGGTTATGCCAATATATTATTGTATTTTTTAAATCAGGATAGGAAAATATTTGATATATAATATTTTTGTATCTAAAAATTTTGTAATTATTAATTTTAATACTATATTTTGGATTTTTAGAATGTTCTTTTATAAGTTTATGATGTATTTCTTTTATTTTGTTATAAGAAATATTTTTTTTGATGTTAAGAAATATCCATCTTTTTATTAAAATAATTTGTATTTCTTGAATATAACTTTCAATTATTGAAACTTTTATATTATGATATAGTAACTTATTTTTTATTAATATTTGATCTAAAAAGTAATTGAGTGCTTTATCTTGTTTATAACAAATTTTCATACTTCTATAACAATTTTCTAGAAAAATTGGCCATTTTTTTTCTATTGGTGTTAGAATTTTATTTCTAATAAAGTTTCTATCGTATATATTTTGAAAATTGCTATCGTCTTCTATCCATGGTATATGATTTAATATAGCCCATTTTTTAATTTCTATTTTTTTATATTTTATTAATGGTCTGAAAATTTTTTTTTCTTTTTCAAGATATTTCCACGATGCTATTCCGGATAAACCAGGTAGTCCACTACCTCTCTTCAATGATAAAAATAATGTTTCGCATTGGTCATTTAAATGGTGACCAGTAACCAGAATTTCATTTTTTAGCATATATTTTTTAATAATTTGATAACGTACTTTTCTTGCATGATTTTGAAAATTTTTTTTATTTTTAAAAAAAACTTTTTGAATTTTTAAAGTAATATTATTTTTTTGACATATTTTGTGGCAATGTTGACTCCATATTTCTGATTTATTATTAATTTGATGATTGATGTGAATTGCTCGTAGTTGTAAAAATGGATATTGATACATAAATGGTATTAATTGATATAATAAAACTGTAGAATCTAAACCTCCACTATAAGAAATTAAAATGCATTGCTGATATTGAATCTTTTGAATAAATTCTTGAATGAAAATCATATAACTTGAAAAATGTATTTTATATTTTATTTATAATAAAGTACATAATATGTATTTTATGCGTTCGAGTGGATTTGAACCACTGACTTTCACCATGTCATAGTGACACTCTACCAACTGAGTTACGAACGCTATTTTCATATTACAATGTAGTATATATTATATAAAATTTTTATAAAATAGTAAATATTTTATTTATTTAATATAATATTAACGTTTTTATAAAAAACATATTTGTTATTATGATTGAGAGGGAATATGTTTACTGGTCTTGTCCATGGTATAGCATTATTAACATCAATTAAGAAAAAAAATAGGTTTCATACTTATCAAGTAACCTTTCCATCATATTTATTATATTCTTTAAAAATTGGAGATTCTATAGCAAATAATGGTTGTTGTTTAACTGTTACTAAAATTAAAAATAATGATGTTTCTTTTGATGTTATGAAAGCAACTTTAGAAACAACAAATTTTCCTTTTTTACCTCTTTATTCTGGAATTAATATTGAGAGATCATTAAAATTTGGTGATGAAATTGGAGGACATATAGTCTCAGGTCATATCATGACTACAGCTAAAGTATTAAAAATAGAATTTTCAAAAAATAATAGAAAGATATTTTTTCAAATTAATAATTTAATAGTAATGAAATATATATTTTTAAAAGGATTTATTGCAATTGATGGTGTAAGTTTAACAGTGAATACAATATATAAAAATACATTTTCAGTGTGTTTAATCCCGGAAACTATTCGTTCCACCAATTTTAATAAAAAAAATATTGGAGATGTAGTAAATATTGAAGTGGATTATTATACACAAATTATAATAGAGAAATTAGATCAATATTTATGTCAGAAAAATTTTTTATTAAAGTAAATGGGTATTTTATATGCCATAAATAGATTTTTATATCATATTTTATATATTTGATTTGAAGAATATGAGAAATTTTCTTTAAAATATTAAATATTATCTTTAAAGTACATTATTAACGAATTTTCGTTATATTATAGAATATTTTATTGTAATTGTTTATAAAGAAATTTTATAAATAGGGTATTTTATTGTGAAATGATTTATAAAATATTAAGTAAATTTTTTAAAATAATTGGTATATACGAGATCATTGTACCATTAAAAATTGTTATTCGGAATCTTATATTAAAGAATTTTTTATTAGATTTTGAATATTCAGAATATTTAAAATATAAACATTGAAAAGTATTAAAAATGACAATATATATATAACATATTGTATGAATACATTATTTATTTTAAATATTTTTGATACTATATTATAGTATATCAATATAATTCTAAAAATAGTATTTTTTTATGTAAGAAAAATTTTTCACAATTTTTTATTTTTTAAATGATATAAAATATTTTAATAGTAATTAAAAAAATATTATTTTTCTATTATATGTATTGTACTATAGAAATAATTATTTATCATAATAAATTTTTTATTTGTATTTGTAAAAAAATTATTTAATTCAATAAAGATAATATATAATATATGTATTAAAATTGATTTTTAAGTTTAATTTTTATATAATTCTATGAATACAAAAAATTTATTAGATGAATTATTATTTAGAGGTTTTATTAATAAAGTAAGTAATTTTTCGGATTTAAAGAAAAATATTTTTAATAAAAAAATTTATTTATATTGTGGTTTTGATCCCACATCGGATAGTTTACATATTGGTCATTTGTTACCCTTGTTATGTTTATTATGGTTTTATAAATATGGCCATAAAATAATTATTGTAATAGGGAATGCTACTAGTTTAATTGGAGATCCAAGTTTTAAAATACAAGAAAGAGATTTTAAAATACCTCAAGAAATGTTTTTGTGGGGTCAAAACATAAAAATACAAATTAAGAAATTTTTTATTAATAACCGTGCATCTTATTCGATAATATTAAATAATTATACTTGGTTTCAAAATGTAAAAATTATTCCATTTCTTCGTGATATTGGAAAATTTTTTTCGATTAATAAAATGATTAATAGAAAATCAGTTAAAAACAGAATTAATAGAATAGAGCAAGGTATATCATTTACTGAGTTTTCGTATAATCTTTTACAGTCGTACGATTTTTTGTATTTATATAAAAAATATAAAGTAGTGTTACAAATTGGTGGATCGGATCAGTGGGGAAATATTTCTTCCGGAATTCATTTAATTAAAAAAAAATTTCATCAAGAAGTATTTGGATTAACTATTCCTTTATTATTACAAGATAATGGTATGAAGTTTGGAAAAACAGAAAAAAATAATACAATTTGGTTAGATAGTAAAAAAACTAGTCCATATTCTTTTTATCAATTCTGGTTAAATATTCATGATGATAAAATATTTGATTTTTTAAAATTATTTACTTTTTTGAATGTAAAAGAAATTGATAATATCCAAAAATATTATAGTAAAAAGGATGCTAAAATACTTCTTGCAGACCAAATTACGGAAATTGTACATGGATCGCAGCAATTAAATGCAGCTAAAAGAATTACTCATAATTTATTTTCTGGTAAGATTTTAGATTTACAGAAATCGGATTTGTATCAATTACAAAAAGATGGAATATATTCTATTATATTAAATGGATTAGAAGATTTTAAGCAAGTTTTAGTCAATGCTAATCTTTCTGTTTCACGTAGTGATGCACATCGCTTAATTTCTTCTCATGCAATTAAAATTAATGGAAAAAAAAATACAGATTTTAATTATAAGTTTTCTGATGTAGATAAATTATTTAATAAATTTACAATTTTATCTAAAGGTAAAAAAAAACATTGTTTATTGTGTTGGTAATATCTTTTGATCTTGAATATAAAAACTATCACCACAACCACAAAATCTTTTTATTTTATCGTTCATAAATGTAATACTCATATTTATTCCATCTTTTTTAATAAAATCAATTTTTGTTTTATCCATAATATACATGTATTTTTCTGGAATGTATATTACAATATTATCTTGGTTATATACATAATATTTTTGAATATTTTTTTTTTGAGAATTTGTTAGTAAGGATAATGAATATTTAAATCCAGCACAACCAGATTTTTTAATTTTAATTTCTATAGCCTGAATATTTTTTTTTTTTTTAATAATCGATTTAAGATATTTTTTTGCTAATTTTGTAATTGTAATTCCTGACCATTCATTTTTCATATGTGATATTTTATATTAAATTTTTTAATTACGGTATTTTATATCATATTATAATTTAAATATTTTTATTTATTTAAATCAAATTATTATAAAATATATTCTTTATTGATGAATAATAGTATTATTTTGATATTATATATACTTTTTCTTCATAATATTGATATATTTTCTTATACATATACTCAATATTAGAATTATAATATTTATATGTTTTATATACATTGATGTTATATATATTTTTGTAATAATTACATACTTTATTATTATAAAAACTTTGTTATACAATTTATTTATGAATTTCAAAATATTATTACAGATATATATTTTAATTATATTTATTTATTATCATTGTAATTAATTTTTAAAAAAATTGTTTTATCAGGAATATGCATGTATTTAAAAAAAATGAAAAAAACAGATGAATTACGTACAATACGGATTGAACCGTTAATTACTCCTACAGATTTAGCAAATCGTTATCCATTAACTGCCGAAATTGTTGATAATATTATTGTAACAAGAAAAAATATTGCTAATATTATGACTGGTCAAGACAAACGTTTACTGGTAGTAATTGGTCCATGTTCTGTACATGATCCTATTGCTGCTGTAGAATATGCTAATCAATTAAATGTTTTGCGTAAGAAATATCATGCAACATTAGAAATTATTATGCGAACATATTTTGAAAAACCCAGAACAGTAATTGGTTGGAAAGGTTTAATTTCAGACCCTAATCTTGATAATAGTTTTAGAGTAAATCATGGTTTATCTATAGCACGTAAATTATTATTAGATATTAACACGATAGGTATTCCAGCAGCAACTGAATTTTTAGATATTGTTATTGGACAATTTATTGCTGATTTTATTAGTTGGGGTGCAATTGGAGCACGTACTACGGAAAGTCAAATTCATAGAGAAATGGCTTCTGCTCTTTCTTGTCCTGTAGGTTTTAAAAACGGAACGGATGGTAATGTTGATATTGCAATTGATGCAATTCGAGCTGCTCAAGCAAGACATTTATTTTTTGCGCCTAATAAAAATGGTAAAATGACTATTAATCATACTAGTGGAAATCCTTTTGCTCATATTATTATGAGAGGTGGAAGGAGTCCTAACTATCATGCAGATGATATTAATCTAGCAGTAAAGAAATTAAATGTTTTTAAATTGCCAGAATATTTAATGATTGATTTTAGTCATGGAAATTGTTTAAAACAACATCGTATGCAATGTGATGTTGCAGAATCTGTTTGTAAACAAATTATAGATGGTTCCAAAAATATTGCAGGTGTTATGATTGAAAGTTTTTTAAAAGAAGGGACACAAAATATTTTTTCTCAAAAGAAATTGTCATATGGTCAATCAATTACAGATCCGTGTTTAGGATGGGAAGATAGTGTTTTAGTACTTGAAAAATTAGCAAAAGCTGTGAATAGTCGATTATAAATTTTCATACCAGTCTTTTGACTGGTATACTCATGGAATATATTTTTAAAAATATTATAAATATATATTTTAATTTTTCAATTAATATAATATATGATATTATATTTGATGGTAAAATACTTACATTCAATGATAAGGATTGATAATGCCTGTTATTACATTACTTAATGGAAAAAAACGAGTATATCAAAATACTATTTCATTAGTAAAAGTAGCAGAAGATATTAGTATAGGATTGTCCAAAAATTCTATTGGAGCTATTGTAAATGGTCAATTAGTAGATTTACGATCTATGATTTTATACGATTCTCAAATACATATTTTAACTTATAAAGATAAAAAAGCAATTAATTTTATTAAATATTCTTACATACAATTATTGTCTTATGCATGTAAAAAAATATGGAAACATTCTAAAATAGGAATCGGTGGTATAACTAAAAACGGTTTTTATTGTGATATTGATATTAACAGTGTTATTAATTATGAAAAACTTTCAGAATTAGAATGTATTATGAAAGATTTAATTAATATTCAATATAATATTATACTACAATATATTTTAAAATCAGAAGTTAAAAAAATATTTTATATAAATAATGAATGTTATAAATTATATTATATTGAAAAAATTTTTTGCAATAAAAAAATAATACCTATTTATTTTCATGAAGAATATTTAGATATTTATTTAGGTCCTCAAGTTCCTAATATTAAATTTTGTTCTTCTTTTAAATTACAGAATATATCTGGAGCATATTGGGAAAGTAATAAGAATAATAACATGTTACATAGAATTTATGGTTTGTGTTGGTTAAACGATAATCAATCTTTAAAATATTTACAAAATGTAGAGAAAATTAAAAATAAAGATCATAGAATTTTGAATAAAAAAATGGATTTATATCATAGTTCAGATGTTGCTCCAGGTATGATATTCTGGCATGGAAATGGATTAATTATTTTTCAAGAATTAAAAAATTTTATTCGTATTCAATTAAAAAAATGGGAATACGAAGAAGTTCAAACTCCTATAGTAATGAACGAATCGGTTTGGAAAACTAGTGGACATATTGAAAATTTTTCAGAATTAATGTTTTATGTAGATACAGACAATAAAAGATCTTGTATTAAACCTATGAATTGTCCTGGGCATATATATATATATAATAATGTCTTAAGATCATATCGCGATCTTCCAGTACGATTAGCAGAATTTGGAGTATGTCACCGAAATGAAACATCTGGTTCTTTAAATGGTTTATTAAGATTAAAAAGCTTTACTCAAGATGATGCACATATATTTTGTACTTTACAACAAGTACAAAGTGAAATTATTAATTGTATTAATATTACTAATGAAATTTATAGAATTTTTGGATTTCAAAAAATTCACGTTAAATTTTCTACTAGACCGGAAAAAAGAATCGGAAGTGATACAATATGGGATTATGCAGAAGAAAATTTAAAAAATGCTTTATTAAAGCATAATATTGATTTTACATATCAAATTGGTGAAGGTGCATTTTATGGACCAAAAATTGAATTCGTTTTAGAAGATCGTTTAAATAGATTGTGGCAATGTGGAACAATACAACTTGATTTTTATTTACCAAATAGATTTTCTGCATCGTATATTGATGAAAATAATAAAAAAAAAATACCAATTATAATTCATAGGGCTATTTTAGGTTCTATAGAACGGTTTATTGGTATTTTATTAGAAGAATATGTAGGTTTTTTACCTACTTGGTTATCTCCTCTGCAAGTGATAGTTGTTAATATTAATAATAATAATAATAATTATGCTTTAAAAGTATTTAAAAAATTAGTACAATATAATATTAGAGTAAAGTATGATATAGGTAATGAAAAAATAAATTTTAAAATTCGAAAATATACTATGCAGCGTGTTTCTTATATATTAATATGTGGTGATAAAGAATCTTCGACTAATACAGTGAGTGTAAGGTATGGAAATAATAATATGATTAATTTAATGAATATTGATCTTTTTATTAAAAAAATAACTTATGAAATTAAAAATTATCTTTTTAATTCTTTGGAGGAATAAGGTATTAAATCTGGAAAACGTATGCAATCTATAAAACAAAACCGTATTAACGATGAAATAAAAGTTCGTGAAGTGAGATTAATTGGTGTGAATAATGAATTAATTGGAATTGTGAAAATTGATCAAGCATTACAACAATCTAAACTTTTAAATTTAGATTTGGTTGAGATTAGTCCTAATGCAGTTCCTCCAGTATGTAGAATTATGGATTATGGAAAATTTTTATATAAAAAAAGTAAGATTCTTAAAGTACAGAAAAAAAAACAAAAAATCATACAAACGAAAGAAGTAAAATTTCGTCCTGGTACTGAAAAGCATGATTATTGTATTAAATTAAAGAGTTTAATACGTTTCTTAAATCACGGTCATAAGGTAAAAGTAACACTACGTTTTCGTGGAAGAGAAATGGCACATCAAAACATTGGAATTGCAGTACTTAAAAATATTCAAGAAGATTTAAAGAAAGTATCTTTAGTGGAATTTTTCCCATCAAAGATAGAAGGAAGACAAATGATTATGATATTATCTCCTAAAAAAAAATAATTTTCATTCTTTGAAATAGGTAAAAATATTATTATGCCTAAAATGAAAACACTGAAAAGTGCTTTAAAAAGATTTCGTAGTACAGAATCTGGTAAATTTAAACGTAAACAGTCTAATTTACGACATATTTTAACTAAAAAAACCTCTAAAGTAAAACGACATCTTAGAAAAAAAATATTAATTTCAAAATCAGATAACATGCATGTTCGAGCATTTTTTCCATATGGGTAATTATTAACGATTTCAATTAAACTTAATAAAGAGGTATTAATGGCTCGTGTAAAACGAGGTGTAACAGCACATTCACGGCATAAAAAGGTTTTAAAACAAGCAAAAGGATATTATGGTGCTCGTTCGAGAGTATATCGCGTTGCAAAACAAGCGGTCATTAAGGCTGGTCAATATGCATATCGTGATAGAAGACAAAAAAAAAGACAATTCCGAAAATTATGGATTACAAGAATTAATGCTATGGTTCGTAAATATGAAATTTCGTATAGTGAATTTATTTTTAAATTAAAAAAAATGTGTATCCAGATTAATCGTAAAATTTTATCAAATATGGCTATTTCTAATCCTCATGCATTTGATTTATTAGTCAAAAATGTACAAGAATCCTTGCAATAAATATTTTTATATATTCTAAAGAATAGATGTTTAATTTCAGCTTCCTTTTTTGGAAGCTTTAAAAATTATATTAATTTTGGTTACTATTTTGAGTATCTATGTATGGATTTTGATAAAGTAATTTTTTTAAAAAAATTTAATGTACATTATAATCAAGTGATTACAATCAAGGATTTAGAAAAATTACGTATCCACTATTTAGGTAAAAAAGGTATTGTTGTTACACAAATTAAAAAAATTCAATATGTTCCATTATTAGAACGAAAAAAAATTGGTATAATATTTAACGATATAAAAAAATATATTATTAATAAAATTGCTTTAAAAAAAAAAAAAATTCAATTATTAAATATACAAAATAAAATACAATTAAAAAAACAAGATTTTTCACTACCTGGAAGAAGAAAAAATATCGGTGCTCTTCATCCTATTACAAATATGATTTATTACATAGAATCCATTTTTGTAAGATTAGGTTTTAAAATTATTCATAATGGATTCGAAATAGAAGATACATATCATAATTTCGATGCTTTAAATATTCCTAATTATCATCCTGCGAGACAAAATCAGGATACTTTTTGGTTTGACACAAACCGTTTATTAAGAACTCAAACTTCAAATATGCAAATTCACGAAATAAAGAAAAAAGAGCTACCGATTAAAATTCTTGTTCCAGGGAAAGTATATCGAAAAGATTATGATTATACACATAGTCCTATGTTTCATCAAGTAGAAGGGCTTATTATAGATAAAAATATTAATTTTACAAATTTAAAGTGGATTATTAATTATTTTTTAGATTTTCTTTTTAATAAAAAGATGAAGATAAGATTTCGTTGTTCTTATTTCCCTTTTACTATATTATCTGCAGAAGTAGATATCATGCATACTAATAATAATTGGCTAGAAATATTAGGATGTGGAATGGTACATCCAGAAATTTTAAATAGATTTAATATTGATTCAAAAAAATATTCAGGATTGGCTTTTGGAATTGGTATTGAAAGAATAATTATGTTATATTATGGAATTGATGATTTGCGTTTATTTTTAAAAAATGATTTAAAATTTCTTCAACAATTCAAAAGAAGCAGGTATTATTAATGCGATTGAGTAAACATCTTTTATATAACTGGATCAATTGTAATATTCATTTTGATACTATCTGTAAACAAATTACATATTCTGGGTTAGAAACAGAGGATATTCAGAATAATATTAATATTTTTCAAAAATATCTTGTAATAGGAAAGATAATATTTTCTATTCAACATCCGAATTCTTCATTGTATATGATTTACAAAGTAGCGATTAGTAAGGAAAAAATTTTAAATATCGTTTCTGACAATAAATTTTTTTGTCATCATATGAAAGTTGTTGTTGCAAAAATTGGTTCTATATTATCTAATAATAAAATTGTACAAAAAGAAAATATATGTGGTATTATCTCTGAAGGTATTATATGTACTTACAAACATTGCAATATGTTTAATAAAAAAAATGATGTTATTGAATTACTAGACTGTGCTCCAATAGGTATAAATTTTCAAGATTATTTATTTTATAAAGATCAAATTATTAAAGTAAATGTAACACCAAATAGATTAGATGCATTAGGTGTTTTTGGAATTGCAAGAGAAGTGGCTATTTTAAATGATTTCAATATGCCTAATATTGCTAATATACCAAGCCCAATAACAATTCAGGAAAAGTGTAATTTACAAGTTAAAATTTCAGATACTATATACTATACTAGTAGAATTATTAAAAATGTTAATTTAAATATTAAAACACCAATATGGATGAAAGAAAAATTAAGAAGATGTCATATTAATTCTGTAAATATTGTGATTGATATTGTAAATTATATTTTTCTAGAATTTGGAAAATCTTTATATGTGTTTAGTTTTTTAAATACTATGCATGATATTGTGTTACGTTTTGCAGAAGACTCAGAAAAAATTTTTATAAAAAATAAAAATACAATTATTTTAAATAAAAAAATCATAGTTTTATCAAATAAATGTAGTATTTTATCATTTTTAGGAAATATGGATTTTAAATATTTCCCGATTCATTTAAATCATAAAAATTTATTTCTTGGTTTTTTATTTGTTGATCCAAAAACAGTTTATAATTCTCTTTATGAACTTAAAAAAAAAAATCCTTGTATTCAAAACAATGAATATTATGTTGATACGACTGACCAGATAAAAATTATAGAATATACTACTAACCTATTTTTAAAAATCTGTGGAGGTAATGTAGGACCTATAGTTTCTTATGTATCTGAAGATTATCATAAATATATTAATAAAAAAATAACCTTAAACTATAAGAATATTCAAAGACTGACAGGATGTAATATTCATTATGATATTATTAGTAAAATTTTAAAAAATTTACAATATTCTATAGAATATACATGTGAACAATATTGGAATATTATTCCTCCAACATGGAGATTAGATATTACTATTGAAGAAGATGTCATCTCTGATATTATAAGAATTTATCAATATTCTAATATACCTATACAGCCTTTTTATTCTACTCACAATATTATTTCTAATAATATTACTGAAAATTTTTTAAAACGTATTAAATATTTATTAATAGATTTAGGTTATCATGAAGTGATAAATTATAGTTTTATAGATCCCAAAATACAAAATTTAATATTTCCTAAGAATAATTTTTTATTTTTAAATAATCCTATATCAATAGAAATGTCATGTATGCGATATTCTCTTTTACCTGGTTTAATTAAAAATCTCTCTTATCACCAAAATCGGCAGTATGAAGAAGTAAAATTTTTTGAAAGTGGATTATGTTTTTCTTCTAACCCTAAAAAACATTTGGGTGTGAAACAAGATTTATATTTATCAGGAATTATTGGAAATATTGGTGATAAAAAAAATTGGTTTTTTTCTGCTAGAAAATTTGATTTTTATGATTTAAAAGGTGATATAGAATCTATATTTGATATTTTAGGCTATTTAGAGAATATAGAATTTAAAAAAATATCTTCACGGATTTTACATCCTGAACAAAATTTTGGTATTTTTTTAAATAATCAATATATTGGTTTTTTTGGAGCTTTACATCCTTCTTTATTAAAGTCATTTAATTTACAATATTCTGTTTTTTTATTTGAATTATTTTGGGATTTTATAATTTTTCGAGATTTTAATAAAATCAAAAAAATTTCTGAATTTCCACATAGTAGAAGAGATATTTCAATTTTAATGAACGAAGATATTGAAGTTAATGAGATTATATTATTTTGTAAAAAAAAATTTATTGATTTATTATCTGAAATTCGCATTTTTGATATATATAGAGGTCACACTATTCCTAATGGTCAAAAAAGTATATCATTAACATTTATTTTTCAAAGTATCGAAAAAACTTTAACAGACCAAGAAATTGATAATATGATGTCTTTTTATTTACAAGGTATAAAAAAAAAATTTGGAGCTTCCTTAAGAAAGATATAATTTATGATATATTTTTATATACTAACTTCTAAAAATATCAACATGACTGATTTTTTATAATATGAAAAATGATTTATATTTTAGAAAAATCTGCAATTGTAAGAAATAAATTTTTTATTTTTGTAAGAAGTAAAATTCTATTTTTTTGAATATCAAGTTGAGAATATTTAATAGATATGTTATTTAAAAATTCTTTTATTGGTTGATTGAATGTAAAGAATATTTTTAAAATTTTTATATATTTCTTATTTTTTAATAAAATATATATTTTTTCATAATTTTTTTGGAATTGTGAATAAAGTTTTTTTTCTATTGTATTTTGTATTAATTTTTCATTTATTATATTTTTGGTGTTTATCACTACTTTTGTATTTTCAATTAAATTTGATATTCTTTTGTGTGTTAAAATGAATTTTTGAAATAAGATATTTTTTTCAAACAGAGATAGTATTGTTATTTTTTTATCAATATCTAAGATATTTGTATTTTTTAATACAATGATAGATTCAATAATATTCATATTACATTTTTTTTCTTGATATAATACACATAATCTATTTATAATAAACTCCATAATGATATTAGAAATTTCATTATTTTTATCTATATAAGAATATAACACAATAGATTTTTTAATAGTATCATATAAATTAATGTTAATTTTTTTTTCTATGAAAATTCGTATAATACCAATTGTCAATCTTCTTAAAAAAAATGGGTCTTTATTTTTTTTAGGATATTTCCCAATTAAAAAAAAACCAACAATAGTATCAATTTTATCTGTTATAGATAATAAACATCCCAGTATAGTAGATGGTACTTTATCTCCTGAAAATTTTGGTTGATATTGTTCTTTTATAGAGATTGCTATTTCATGAGAGATTCCGTAGTATAAGGAATAATGCATACCTATAATTCCTTTTAATTTAGGAAACTCATATACCATATTAGTTTTTAGATCACATTTTGATAAAAATGCACATTGTATACTTTTTTGTATATCTATTTTGGTGTATTTTGCAATATATTTAATTAATTTTATCATTCGATTTGTTTTGTGAAACATTGTTCCTAACTTTTCGTGAAATATTATTTGTTTAAGTAATAAAAAATATTTTTGAAATTGTTTTTTTTTATCATTCTTTAAAAAGAAATCTATATCAGCAAGTCTAGCGTTTAAAACGCATTCATTACCATAAATAATTTTATTAGGTTGTTTAGAATCAACGTTGGAAACAATAATAAAGTATCTTGTGATTGTTGTATTTTTAATGTTATATATTGGAAAATATTTTTGGATATTTTCTATAGTATATATTATAATATCTATAGGAATATTTAGAAACTTTTTATGAAATTTTCCGTATAAAATATTAGGCCATTCGACTAGGCATGTTATTTCTTCTAATAAAGAATTATAAAAGTTAATTTTTCCATGTAATTTATTTGCAATTTTTTGAGCTTGATATTGAATTTTTTTTTTTCGGATATGAAACTTTGCAATAACTTTTCCATATTTATATAGTATATTTTCATATTCTTTTGCATGGTTAATATGAATTTTATTTGGTAATGTACATGTGTTACCATACAAATATTTTCTTGAATGAATTCCAAAATTGTTAAATGGTACTAAATAATTATCTAAAAGCATAATCATATTTCTAATAGGTCGAATAAATTGTATATTATGTTCGTTCCATTTCATGGTTTTTAAAAGAGGAATATTTGTAATTGCAAATATTGTAATTTTTGGTAAAATTTTTTTTATAACAATTTTTTTTGTATAATTTTCATATAATAGCCATGTTCCTTTTTTATTTTTTAGTGTTTTAGTTTGTTGAATATTAATGTTAAATTTTTTTAACCATTTTAGTGCTGCATTTGTTAAGTTTCCATTATAATATGAATTTTTAATTGCAGGACCTTTTTCTTTTATTATTTTAATAATTGGAGATGTATCTAATTTATGTATTTTTATGGCAATTCTTTTTGGTGAATCAAATAAATTGGCTTGAGAAAAAAATATTTTATACTTTTTTAATTGCATAATAAAGTTTTTATAAAAAATATTTGCAATTTCTCTTATCATTCGTGATGGTAATTCTTCGGTGTAAATTTCTACTAAAAAAGTTTTGTAATTCATTTTATATTATATTTTACCTTTTTCTAATAAAGGAAATCCCTGTGTTTTTCTATATTGATAGTAATATTTTGCAATTTTAATCGATATAGACCGTATATTGAAAATATATTTTTGTCTTTCAGTGTTAGAAATAATTTGTCTTGCATCTAATAAATTAAAATTATGTATAGCATATAATAAATGTTCATATGCAGGAAGTATGAGTGGATGTTTCAATAATAATAATCTTTTAGATTCTAATAAGTGCTGATTAAAAAGTGTGATAAGAAATTTAATATTAGAATCATTAAAATTGTATTTGGATTGTTCAAGTTCATTTTTTTGAAATAATTCTTGATATGTTATTTCAGAAAATTTATTTTTATCCCATAGAATTTCATATACGTTTTTTATATTTTGAATATTCATTGCGATTCTTTCTAATCCATAAGTAATTTCTACAGTGACGGGAGAACAATCTAATGATCCTATTTTTTGAAAATAAGTAAATTGCGTAACTTCCATACCGTTTAATAGTACTTCCCAACCTATTCCCCAAGCACCTAATGTTGGATTTTCCCAATTATCTTCTACAAATCTTATATCGTTTAGGGTTTTATCAATATTAATTGTTTTTAAAGATTGTAAATATAGAATTTGAATGTTTTCTGGAGCTGGTTTTATAATAACCTGAAATTGATAATATTGTTGTAGTCTATTTGGATTATTTCCATATCTTCCATCAGTGGGTCTACGTGATGTTTGTAAATATGCCATTTTTAATGGTTCAGGACCTAATGCTCTTAAAAATGTGCATTGATGGAATGTACCAGCACCTACTGCAATATCTGTTGGTTGTACAATAATACATCCATATTTTGACCAAAAAATTTTTAATTTATCAATGATTTCACAAAAAGTAATATGTTTTTTTTTTTTCATGATGAAGTTATATGTAATAAAAATTTTATTGTATCAATGTATAATATAATTATATTAAAAAGAAATTAAAATTTTATTGATTCTTTACATTTGTAATTATGGTTAATGTGAAGAAAGTATATTTTTAATATTTTTTATGATATTATATAATATATTAAGAGAATTAATTTTTGTTACAATTGATTATTTTATTATATTAATTTTTTTAAATTTTAATTTAATAAGATACAATGATATTTTTAAAATAAAACTTTTAAGGTTAAATTATGTTTGTCATACATGCAGAAAAACGATTACAATGTGGTACAAATTACAGTAAAAGGTTAAGAAGAGTAAAAAATAGAATTCCTATTATTGTTTATGGATTTAAAAAATCACATATATGTTTATCGTTAGACCATGATACTATTTTCAATATTTATAAAAAACCGAAATTTCATTCTAATACAATTACATTGGTAGTATCTAATGAAAAATATTTAGTATTTTTAAAATCCATACAAATGCATTCGTTTAAGCTTAAAATATTACATATTGATTTTTTATATAAACCATAATATGTATTTTTGATATGATTGTATTTAATATTTTCGGTACGTAGCGCAGTTTTTTTGTGCGCTATCATGGTGATAGTGGAAAAGATTCGTAAAAAATCCTCTCGTACCGATAAATTTGATTTATAATATTGATTTTTTGTATATGTTTTAAAAATTTTTTTTTTTTTTGTATAATTTCCACATATATTGTATAAAAAAGAAGATACATATTGTGAATATAACAAGACATAAGAATATTTTTTTTTTAGAATAATATTTTTGATGATGCATTAGAATACCAGTAATAATACCTGGTATAAAATATACAGCAGGCCAAATTATACAAGAAATGAAACTGGGTAATACAAATTTTTTCATTGGAAGATTTAGCATTCCAGAGATCATAGGAATTAATGGTCTTGTTGGCCCAATTAATTTTCCGAATATAATAGTAATCATACTATATTGATTTATTTTTTTTTTTATATTTTGAAATAAATGGATATTTTTTTGAAATATTTTGATAGTATATATCCAATTTTTAAATTTCCAACCAATATAATAAGATAAATAATCTCCTATTAAACATCCAATCATTCCAGTGATCCATGCAGAGTAAAATGATAATTTTCCATTTCCAATTAATGTTCCTATACTAGTCATAAGAACAATTCCTGGCAATAATAATCCAACGATTGCTAGTGATTCCAAAAAAGTGATTAAAATTACTAATATTAAAGGATGAGATGTAGATTTAATAATTAAATATTGAATCCAATCTTTCATAATGACTCATTTTATTAAAAATTTTATTGAAAACTTATTTATAAGATATGATATTGTATCATTGTGAAGAAAATATTGTTGAAATTTGATACATGATCATTTTTGAAAATATTTTGTATAACAATTTTTATATTTTAATAAATTAATTATACACTAAAAGAATTATAAGAATAATATGAATAATAGATTATTCAAAAAATATTTCCCTAAAAAATCATTAGGACAGAATTTTTTATGTGATAAAAATGTTATTAGTAAAATTGTAGATTTTATTGATCCTAAGGGAGAAGATTGTTTAGTAGAAATTGGTCCAGGATTAGCAGCTCTAACATATCCGATTTCTAAATTTGTAGAGAAATTATTTATAATAGAAATAGATAAAAAATTATTATTGTATTTGAAAGATTATAGTTTTTATAAAAAATTATGTATTTTTAATATGAATGTTTTAGATTTTGATTTTAAACAGTTATCTCTTGAAAATCATAAAATGTTACGAATTTTTGGAAATATCCCTTATAATATTTCAGTAAAATTAATATTGTTTTTGATTAAATTTAATAATTATATATGTGATATAAATTTTATGGTTCAAAAAGAAGTTGCAGAACGTTTAGTTGCTATCCCTGGTACTAAATTTTATGGTAGATTAAGTATTATTGTACAATGTTATTATGATATTAGTATTGGATTTAATATTTCTCCTAAATCTTTTTTTCCTATTCCTAAAATAGATTCTACTTTTATTTATATTAGACCAAAACAAATACCTTTTTATTCTAGTATGTATTTAAATAATTTAAGTAAAATTACCTTTTTTGCTTTTCAAAAAAGAAGAAAATTTTTAAAAAATAGTTTATCAAATTTATTTAATCAACAGGATTTATTAAATTTAGGTATTAATCCGTATCTAAGAGCGGAAAATTTATCAGTAATGGAATATTGTAAATTAGCGAATTTTTATGAACATAAGAAATAATTCGTTATTTGTACTATATGATGTAATATAATTTATTTTTTTAAATACACAAATATATACATATTATTTTAATAATATGATTTTTATTATATTGATTAAATAATATAGTATATATTTTACTATTTTTTATTGTATAAATAATTTTTATATTTTAAATATTATTTTTAATACTTGATTTATAATATTATATATTATGTTATTCGATAAAAATATATTGTTCTTATATAAAGATATAATATATTTTTTATATTTTTATTATTATGGTAGTGCATCGTTTCAGAATATTAAATAATTTTATTGAAATGGGATTTATTGAGTGATATTTTTTTTTTGATACATATCTTGTAATTTTATGATACAATGATCAGGATTAGTTTTTAAAGACATTGTTGTTGCAAAAGCTGCATTAATAGTAGTATCATAATGAATATTATTTTCTAATGCAATAGTTCTAATTAATTTGATAGTTTCAATTTTTTTATTAGGTTTTGTAGTATCTATAATATAAGAGTATTCTCCATTTTTTAAATGGTCATATATGTTTGGTCTACCTTCGTGTACTTGATTGACCATTCTTGATTTTATACCGAAATCTTTTAATTTTTTATGAATTTTTTCTGTTGTATCTATTTGAAAATGTAATTGTGTTAATATTAATGCTAAATTAATAATATTGTTTTTATCTGATTTTTTTATTGATAGCAAAACGCGATTTTTTTTTTTAATTTTAGTATGTGTACTAAGCATAATTTTTGCAAAAGCATCAGGAAATGTTTTTCCTATACCCATAATTTCTCCAGTTGAGCGCATTTCAGGTCCTAATATAGGATCTGTACCAGGAAATTTATTAAATGGTAATATAGATTCTTTAACAGAAAAATATGATAACTTGATTTCTTTATTATATCTTTGTTGTTTTAAAGATATTCCATTCATGACTTTTGCGGCAATTTTAGCTAATGGTATACCAGTTGCTTTAGATACAAATGGTATAGTACGTGAAGCTCTAGGATTTGCTTCAATAATATATATTGTGTTATTTTTTATAGCCATTTGTATATTCATTAAACCTATTACTGATAGAGCAAAAGATAACTGAATGGCTTGTTTTTTAATTTCTTTAATAATATTTTCATTGAGTGTATATGGTGGAAGAGAACAAGAAGAATCTCCAGAGTGTATACCTGCTTGTTCAATATGTTCCATAATACCCCCAATTAAAACATCTTTTCCGTCGCAAATAATATCTACATCTATTTCTACTGCGTTTTCTAAATAATGATCTAAGAAAATAGGATTTTTTTGAGATGGTTGTAATATTTTTTGAAAATATTTTTTTAAATCATGTTCATTATATACAATTTTCATAAATCGACCACCTAATACATAAGATGGACGTACCATGATTGGGTATTGAATATCTTGAGAGGCTAATATTCCTTCTTCTATTGTCGTAATTGTTGTATTTTTTGGTTGTTTTAATTTTAATGCAGTGACTATTTTTTGAAATTGATATCTATCTTCTGCTTTATCAATATTTTTTGGATCAGTTCCAATAATTGGTATATTAAGTTTTTTTAAATCTTTAGCTAATTTTAATGGGGTTTGTCCTCCGTATTGTATAATAATTCCTTTAGGGTTTTCTATTCTAATAATTTCTAATATGTTTTCTAATGTAATTGATTCAAAATATAGTCTGTCAGAAATATCATAATCTGTAGAAACAGTTTCCGGATTACAATTAATCATAATTGTTTCATATCCGTCTTCTTGTAGTGCTTGTACAGCATGTACACAACAGTAATCAAATTCTATTCCTTGTCCTATTCTATTTGGTCCGCCACCTAAAATAATTATTTTTTTTTGAGATTTTGTAGGATGAGATTCACATTCTTCTTCCCATGTTGAATACATATATGCTGTTTCTGTATGAAATTCTGCAGAACAAGTATCAATTCTTTTATATACAGGATGTAAATTTAAATTATAACGTATTGTTCGAATATCTTGTTCTGTAAGTTGCATAAGTATTGCTATTCTAGTATCAGAAAAACCTTTTTTTTTAATCTTTTTTAAAAAAGAATAATCTATTTCATATAACTTTGTATTTTTTATTTTTTTTTCAGTATCTATAATATCTTGTATTTGAGATATAAACCATGGATCAATATTTGTTAATTTATGAATTTTTTTGATAGTAAATCCCATTCTTAATGCATCTGCTATATACCAAAGTCTTTCAGATCCTGGGTTTTTTAATTCATATTGAATTTTTTTAATATTTTTTACATTCTTAGTATCAATTTTAGATTCGAATCCATATGATTCAATTTCTAATCCCTGCATAGCTTTTTGTATAGATTCTTGAAACGTTTTACCGATTGCCATGACTTCTCCAACAGATTTCATCTGTGTTGTAAGTCTATCGTTACAACCTAAAAATTTTTCAAAATTAAATCTTGGTATTTTAGTAACAACATAATCTATTGTCGGTTCAAAAGATGCGGGTATGCTATTATTTGTAATATCATTATGTAATTCATCTAATGTATATCCTATTGCTAATTTTGCTGCTATTTTTGCAATTGGAAATCCAGTTGCTTTTGATGCTAAAGCAGATGATCTAGAAACTCTAGGATTCATTTCGATAACAATCATTTTCCCATTTTTAGGGTTAATAGCAAATTGTACGTTAGAACCTCCTGTTTCTACACCAATTTCTTGTAAAATTTTAATTGATGCATTTCGTAACATTTGATATTCTTTGTCAGTTAAAGTCTGTGCAGGAGCAACTGTAATAGAATCTCCAGTGTGTATACCCATAGGATCAATATTTTCAATACTACATACTATAATGCAATTATCATTACAATCTCGTACGACTTCCATTTCATATTCTTTCCACCCCAATAATGATTCATCAATAATTAATTCATGGATTGGGGATAGAGATAGTCCTTGTTCACAAATTTTTTTAAATTCTTCATAATTGTATGCAATACCTCCCCCGGATCCACCCATAGTAAAAGATGGTCTAATAATACAGGGAAATCCAATTTCTTTAGATGCCTGTATTGCATCTTGCATATTATTAACAATCTTACATTTTGCAGTTTTTAATCCAATTTGTTCAATTGTTTGTTTAAATAAATTTCTATTTTCAGATTTTTGAATAGATTGAATACTAGCACCAATAATTTTTATATTATAAAGTGATAAAATTCCTTTTTCATGTAATTTTAATGTGGAGTTCAGTGCAACTTGTCCTCCCATGGTTGGTAGTATTGCATCAGGTTTTTCTTTTTTAATGATTTTTTTAATAATTTTCCAATTTATTGGTTCAATATATGTCGCATCAGCGATTTCAGGATCAGTCATAATTGTTGCAGGATTTGAATTGACTAAAATTATTTTATATCCTTCTTCTTTTAATGCTTTACATGCCTGCGTCCCTGAATAATCAAATTCACAGGCTTGACCAATAATGATAGGACCAGCTCCAATAATTAAAATAGATTTAATGTCGGTACGTTTTGGCATGTTTATTCCTATACTAATTCTGTTTATAATTTTTAATGTTTTTTATAAATTTTTCAAATAATTTTTGTGTATCGTTAGGACCTGGGTTAGCTTCTGGGTGTCCTTGAAAACCAAATACATTTTTATTATTAATTTCAATACCTTGTATTGTATGATCAAACAAAGATATATGAGTGATTGTAATATTTTTTGGTAAATTTTTTTTATCAATGGTAAAATTATGATTTTGTGTAGTAATCATAACTTTTTTATTTTTTATATTTTGTACAGGATGATTACTACCATGATGTCCAAATTTCATTTTTTTAATTTTTGCTAAATTTGCTAAAGCTAGTAATTGATGTCCTAAGCATATTCCAAAAATAGGTATTTTGGTTGTTAGTAATTTTTGAATATTTGTAATAATTTCAATATATGATCTAGGATCTCCTGGACCATTTGAAAGTAGAATTCCATCTGGTTTTAATGCAATAATATATTCAGCAGAAGTGGTATACGGTACAACAGTTAAATAACATCCATAATCTACTAGTAATCTTAAAATATTTTTTTTAATCCCAAAATCATAAATCACAACATGAAAAGATAATTTTGTTTTTTGAATACTGGTTGTTTTTTTTTCTATTTTTTGTGTTCCTGTACTCCAATGGTAAATATTTGTAGTACTTACTTCTTTTAATAATTGTACATTTGATTGAGTAATTTTTTTTTGTATGTGTTGATATACTGATGCTATATTAATATTTTGATCACTGAGTATACATCCATATTGACTTCCTGTATTTCTTATTTTTTTTGTTAATTTTCTTGTATCAATATTTGTAATTCCTATAATTTGATGTTTCTTGAGATATTCTGAAAAACTCATACTACTTCTATAATGACTATCAATTAAAGAAACATTACGTGTGATGACACCTTGAATATGAATATTATTAGATTCAGCATCTATATTATTAATACCAGTATTACCGATATGAGGATATGTAAACATAATCATTTGATTTTTATAAGAAGGATCAGTTAATATTTCTTGATATCCAGTCATTGCAGTATTAAATACGATTTCACCAACTGCAATTCCTGTTGCTCCAATAGATTCCCCTTTAAATAATGTACCATCTTCTAAAGATAAAAATGCAGATTTTTTCAATTTTTTCTCCAATTGAATAAATTTTATTTTACATCGTAAATACAAATATATTTTTTTATTCAAATAATATTAATATTGTATTTTTAAAATCTATTTATGACATGTTTAAAACATCTATCATACTAAATAATCCATACTCTTTTGTTATTACCCATATTGCTGATTGAATAGCACCGTTCGAGAAAGTATTTCTATTATTTGCTTGGTGTTTAATAATAATATTTTCTCCAGCTCCCAAAAACATAATTTCATGTTCTCCAATAATATTTCCGCCTCTTATAATTGAAAACCCAATTTGATTGCTTTTTCTAATTTTAGTAATTTCTTTTTTTCTATATATACTACTTTCATTTAAATTCCATTTTTTATATTTTGCAATGATGTTTCCAATTTTTAAAGCAGTTCCTGAAGGAGAATCGATTTTATTTCTGTGGTGTTTTTCTAAAATTTCAATATCATAAGATTCATCTAACATTTTTGTCGCTTGTTTTAACATTTGAAATATGACATTAATGCCTATACTAAAGTTTGCTGAAAATACAATTGCAATATATTTAGAATATTGCTTAATAATTGACATTTCAGATTCATTAAATCCTGTTGTTCCTATAATAATATTTTTTTGATATTTTTTACATATATACAAATTATTTAAAGTATTTTTTGGTGTAGTAAAATCTATTAAAACATCAAAAGTATTAATTTCTTTTTCAATATTTTCAGTAATTTTTATTTTTTTATCATAAAAACAATTTTTTTTATTTATTACTTTAACAATTATACAAGTACAAATAACATTTTTGTATTTTTTGACTTCTGTAAGAATACTACTACCCATTCTTCCGTAAGCACCAGTAATTCCAATTTTAATAATTTTATTATGCATATTTTTATATTTCAGTTAGTATTTCAAAAAAAAATAAATATTATTATAATATTTACGATAAATTATTTTTATTATAATGGTATATTATAAGATTTTTACATTATATGAGAATTTTGAATCATTTTATTTTTTATTAAAAATATTAATCCAATTATTATAATAATATCTGCAAAGTTTAGAATAACTACATGTATATGATATAGATAAATATCTATAAAATCTATTATGTATCCATATTGTATTCTATCAAAAGTATTTCCTATGGATCCTCCCAATATTAATATATATTGAATGTTATCTTGGTGGTTTAAATAATTATTTTGGAAAATCACAGTGATTGTAATAACGTTAATAATAATAATAAGATAATTTAAATATTGAGGAAATTTTGTAAAAAAAGTATAGGCTATCTGATGGTTATGTACATAATAAATATTGATTATAGATACTATTTTTTGAAATTGATATAGATTATAATTATATACGATATATAGTTTACTACAAAAATCTATCATGAATATGATTAACAATAAAAAAAAGTTTTTATATAAATTTTCTTTTTTCTCCATTTTCATATATATTTTTATTACATCTATTACAAATTTCTTTATTGACATTTTTGATATATATATGATTATAATAATTCCAACATCTTGGGCATTTTATACCAAAATATTTTTGTATTAATATTTTTATATCTTGAATATTTTTATTTTTATAAGATTTTATAGGTGCATCTTGATATTTTTGAATTGTTACTTTAGAAACTAAAAATAAAAATTTTAATTCGTATGCAAGTATTGTAACTAATTTATAGAAATCATTTTTTACATATAATATAATGCTACTTTCCAGAGAATTTTTTATATTTTTCTTTTTTTTTTCTAATTCTATTATTTTATTAATTTCAATCCTTAAATTATATAATTTAATCCAGTTTTCATTACTAATAGCATTCTTTTGTAATATATTGTATGGAATTCGAAACCATTCTTCTATAAAAATCGATGTATCATGTTTTCCAGGTATATATTCCCAAATTTCATCTGCCGTAAATGGTAATATTGGAGTTATCCAGCGAACTAATGCATGTAGAATATAATATAATGCCGTTTGGCAACTTTTTCTTTCTATACTATTTTTTTGTAATGTATATTGTCTATCTTTAATAATTTCTAAATAAAAAGAACCTAATTCTATAGAACAAAATTGCATAATTTTTTTGACTACTTTGTGAAATTTATAATTTTGGTATAATATAATGATTTTTTCTTGTATTTTTTTTGTTCTATTTAAGATCCATTGATCTATGATTAGCATTTTAGAAAAATCAATAGTATGAGTGTATGGGTCAAAATCATTTATGTTGCTTAATAAAAATCTACTTGTATTTCGAATTCTACGATAATAATCAGAAATCTGTTTTATTATTGCATCCGATATAATAATATCGCTTGTATAATTTGTTGATGCTGTCCATAATCTTAAAACATCAGCTCCAAATTTTTTAATAATTTCTATTGGAGTAATAACATTTCCAATAGATTTAGACATTTTTTTCCCTAAGTGATCTACTGCAAATCCATGTGTTAATACTGTTTGAAATGGTAATATATTTTTCATACTTTTTGAAATAATAATAGAAGACATAAACCATCCTCTATATTGATCTGATCCTTCTAAGTACATGTGGAGGTTATTAATTTTATTTTTTTTATTACTACTGATTGTATTATTTATACATCCTGATTCAAACCAAACATCTAAAATATCTTTAGATTTTTTATATTCTTGATAATCTTTACCTAAAATTTCTTTTTTATCTATTTTCCACCATATTTCTATTCCGTGTAACTTGATAAGGTTACTAATTATTTTAAAAATATTAGTAGTTTCTGGATGTAGTTGATTGGTTTTTTTATGCAGAAATACTGTTATAGGTACTCCCCATACTCTTTGTCTAGAAATACACCAGTCAGGACGATTTTCAATCATTGTATGCATTCTATTATATCCCCAGTCAGGGATCCATTTTACTTTTTTAATATCATTTAGTATATTTTTTTTAAATACTTTATTTTGTACTTTTATAAACCATTGTTTAGTTGTTCTATAAATAATAGGTGTTTTATGTCTCCAACAATGTGGATAGGAATGATATAAATTTTCAGAACATAATAATAAATTGTTATTTTGAATTAATTCAATAATTATTTTTTCGCTTTTAAAAATATTTAAATAATTTAATTTATCATGTATATTATTGATGTAATTTCCTGCATGATCAATAATATTTGCTATAGGTATTTTATATTTTCTACTTATCAAATAATCTTCTTCACCGTGATCTGGTGCTATATGTACAGCTCCTGTTCCTGCATCCAGTGTCACATGTGTTGATAATATAATTGGTATTGTATTATTTAGAAATGGATGTATAAATTGCAAATGTTCTAATTGGTGTCCATATATCGTACTACAAACTTTCCATTTTGTGATTTTTATTTTTTTCATAATATTTACAACTAATTTTTTTGCAATAATTACATATTTTTTTTTGTAGCAAATTAATTGATATTGAAAATTAGGATGAACGGCAATTGCCCGATTTGCTGGAATACTCCATGGAGTTGTGGTCCAAATACTTATATATATCGCTAGTATTTTGATATTAATTGAAAAAATTTTTTTCAGATTTTCTAATTGGAAACATGAAAAAAGTACAATAATAGATTTTGTTTTTTTTGTATCATATTCTACTTCTGCTTCTGCTAATGCAGACTGGCATTTTATACACCAATGCACAGGTTTAAATCCTTGATACAAATATTTATTTTCAATAATTTTTCCTAATATTTTTATAACATTAGATTCTAAGTTTGGTTGCATAGTTAATTGTGCATTTTCCCAATCGCCAAAAATTCCTAATCTTATAAAATCTTTTTTTTGTTTTTTTACTTGTTGTATAACATATTCTTTACACATTTGTCTAAACTTTTCTTTTGTTATTTGATCTCCTGGTTTTCCAAATTGTTTTTCTATTTGATGTTCAATAGGTAATCCATGGCAGTCCCAAAATGGAGTATATGGTGTATTAAAACCACATAATGTTTTTGATTTTGTAATAATATCTTTTAAAATTTTATTTATAGCATGACCAATGTGAATATTTCCATTAGCATATGGTGGTCCGTCGTGTATTATAAAATTGGGTTTTTTTTCGTTTTTTTTTCGAATTTGTTGGTATATATTATTTTTTTTCCATTTATTTAAAGTAACAGGTTCTTTTTCAGATAAATTACCTCTCATTGGAAAGTTTGTTTTAGGTAAATTTAAAGTGTTTTGATAAGATTTCATCGAATCCTCATTATGAATAAAAATATATATTTAATACTAAAATATTTTTAATAGTTTTTTATAATATATGTTATAATACTGTGATATACAGTTTTACTTCTAAAGATATACTTTATTAATATTTTATATTTTCAAAATTATTATTTTTATATGGAATGATATTGATTCTGTATGTATAAAATAATTATTTTTTACAAAATACTTTAAAAATTTTGAAATATTCATATTGATTAGTATTTTATGAACTATTATATGTAAGTTGTTCATTTTTCATAATAGGAGAAATATCATTGTCTAATATTAAATCTTCTAAAAAACATGCTATACAATCTAAAAAAAATAATCAATTTAATAAAAGTAGAAAATCTTTATTACGTACATTAATTAAAAAAGTTGATATAGCAATTATTCAAAAAAATAAAATTCTTGCACAAGAGTCGTGGAAAATATTACAACCTATTCTAGATCGTTTTGCAACTAAAAAAATAATTCATAAAAATAAAGCATCTAGATGTAAATCTAGATTATATTTAAAAATAAAAAAAATACCTTAATACTTTGTATTTATATTATTTTTATGACAGTAGTATTGCTTCATATATATTTTATAAAGCAATACTATATTTTTTATTTTGTTAAATCGTCAAAAAACTTTTTGATACCTTCAAAAAATCTTTTTGATTTTGGATTATTTTTTTTTTTATTTTTATTATTATTAATACTACGCTCTAATTCTCTAAGTAGTTCTTTTTGTTTATTGTTCAAATTAATTGGTGTTTCTATGATGATTCTACAAAATAGATCACCCATATTTTGATTTCGAATAGATCGGATTCCTTTCCCTTGAATTCTGAATAGCTTTCCTGATTGTGTTTCTTCTGGTATTCGAATTTTAATTTTTCCATCTAATGTAGGTACTTCAATATTACCTCCCAATGCAGCCATACAAAAATTAATAGGAACATCGCAATATAAATTATTTTCTTTTCTTTGAAAAATATTGTGTTTTTTTACAAAAATTTGAATATATAGATCTCCTGATTGTGCACCATGTTTTCCTGCTTCTCCTTCATTTTGGAGTTTTATTTTATCATTAGTATCAACACCCTTTGGTATTTTAATAATGATTTTTTTTGGTTTTTTAATTCTTCCACTACCATTGCATTGATTGCAAGGATTATCAATGATTTCACCGCTACCTTGACAATTAGAACATGTTTGTTGAACAGAAAAAAAACCTTGTCTAATGTGTATTTGACCACTTCCTTTACAAGGATTACATTTTTTCGATTTTTCTCCTAAATATGAACCACTACCATGACAAAAATTACATTTTTGAAATATAGGAATAAAAATTTCTTTGCTCACTCCTTTTACGGATTCTTCTAAAGAGATTTCGATATTATATTGCAGATCTGATCCTTTTTTTGGTTTATTTTTTTTATTACTACCGAAAATATCACCAAAAACATCTCCGAAAATATCACTAAAATCTGTATTACTAGAAAAATTACCGTCGAAGGAGGTATTATTTGAATATCCACCTTGTTCAAAAGCACTGTGTCCATATTGGTCATATGCTGATCTTTTTTGCGAATCAATTAATACTTCATATGCTTCTTTAATTTCTTTAAATTTATTTTCGGCATTTTTGTTGTCTGGATTTCTATCAGGATGATATTGCATAGCTAATTTTTTATAAGCTTTTTTTATTTCTCTATCATTAGCAGACTTAGGAATGTTTAATATTTTATAATAATCTTTTTTTGTCATTCGATTTTCCTAAATATTACGAATTTTTAACGGACGTAAATATAATGTAATACGCCCGTATGAATTTAGAGATATTAGAAGATATTATTTTTTATTTTTTGGTTCTTTAATTTCTTCAAATTCTGCATCAACTACATTATCTTCTTTTTTATTAGAATTATTTTGTTGATTTTTTTGAATATCTTTTTGTTTTTTTTGTGCTATTTCGATTAATTTACTACTTTTTTGTATTAATTCTTGTATTTTATTTTCTATATCAGATTTATTATCTTTTTTTAATAATATATCTAATTCTCCAATAACTTTATTAATATTTTCATATTCTTCTTTTGTAAGTTGATTTTTTACTTCTTGTAATTGTTTTTTTGTACTATGTGAAATTTGATCGCCTTGATTTTTAACTTTAATAAGTTCTTCAAATTGTCGATCAGATTCAGCATTTATTTCAGCATCTGATATCATTTTTTTAATTTCAGATTCTTTTAATCCAGATGATGCTTGTATTGTAATTTTTTGTTCTTTTCCTGTTTTTTTATCTTTTGCTGAAACATGTAATATACCATCTGCATCAATATCAAATGTTACTTCAATTTGTGGAATTCCTCTTGGAGCAGGTTCGATGCCATCTAAGTTAAATTGTCCTAAAGATTTGTTATCAGTAGATTTTTTTCTTTCACCTTGTAAAATATGTATAGTCACTGCTGATTGATTATCTTCTGCGGTGGAAAAAATTTGACTATGTTTAGTTGGAATAGTAGTATTTTTATTAATTAGTGGTGTCATAATATTACCCATGGTTTCAATACCCAATGATAATGGTGTGACATCTAATAGTAATACGTCTTTTACTTCTCCTGATAGTACTCCTCCTTGTACTGCAGCACCAACAGCAACTGCTTCGTCAGGATTGACATCTTTTCTAGGTTTTTTTCCGAAAAATTTTTCTACTTTTTCTTGTACTAGTGGCATCCGAGTTTGTCCACCAACTAATATTACATCATTGATATCAGAAATAGATATTTTGGCATCTTTTAGTGCGATTTTTAACGGAGTAATAGATCTTGTAATAAGATCTTCTACTAATGATTCTAATTTTGATCTGGTTATTTTAATATTTAAATGTTTTGGTCCATTAGCATCAGCAGTAATATATGGTAAATTAACATCACTTTGTTGTGTCGATGATAATTCTATTTTAGTTTTTTCAGCAGCTTCTTTTAATCTTTGCATAGCAAGGGCATCATTTCTCAAATCAATTCTTTGTTCTTTTTTAAATTCTTCTACTAAATAATTAATTAAACGGCTATCAAAGTCTTCTCCTCCTAAATGAGTATCTCCATTTGTGGAAAGCACTTCAAAAGTTTTTTCTTGATCTACATTATCTATTTCAATAATTGAAATATCAAATGTACCTCCCCCTAAGTCATATACAGCAACTATTTTATTTCCTTTACTTTTATCTAATCCATATGCTAAAGCTGCAGCAGTTGGTTCATTAATAATACGTTTTACTGTTAATCCTGCTATTTTTCCTGCGTCTTTTGTTGCTTGTCTTTGTGCATCGTTAAAATATGCTGGTACTGTGATTACTGCTTCTGTAATTCTTTCTCCTAAATAATTTTCTGCTGTTTTTTTCATTTTTTTTAATATTTCAGCAGAAATTTGAGGTGGTGCTAGATGTTTTCCTTTAACATTAATCCAAGCATCTCCATTATTTGAATTAATAATTTTATATGGCATGATCTTTATATCTTTTTGTACTTCTTCATCCTGAAATTTTCTACCCATTAATCTTTTTATAGCAAATAAGGTATTTTTTGGATTAGTTACTGATTGGCGTTTTGCCGGTTGTCCTACTAATATTTCTTCGTCTTTAGTATATGCAATAATAGATGGAGTAGTACGATCACCTTCTGAATTTTCTAATACTTTAGGTTGTTTACCATCCATAATTGCAATACAGGAATTTGTAGTTCCTAAATCTATTCCAATAATTTTTCCCATATTTATTTCCTTATTGTTTATTTAGTTTAATAACATATATACTGATTTTTGATAACCTATATTTCATTTAAAGGTGATTTATCCTATTAAAGATAAATAAGGTCTTTTTATTTTTGATCAAGTGAGATTTTAAAATATTTAAATAATAATTATTAAAAATATTTTAAGAAATTTAAAATTTATTTTTACTTATATATATTGTATTTTTTTAAAATTTCATATTTTGTAAATAATCTTTGTATTTTATCATAAATATAGGAATTTCATTATATGCAAAATTATCAATTTATGTTGTTTATTTTTTCTTCTTTTAGTATTTGTATATTTATGTTATTGGCTGGTTGTTTTTTAGGTTCATATAATGTCTCAAGAAAAAAAAATATTCCTTTTGAATCAGGAATTACTTCTTATGGAGATACAAACATAAGATTTTCTATAAAATTTTATTTGTTAGCAGTTCTTTTTGTACTTTTTGATGTTGAAGCGTTATATATTTATACATGGTCTATTAGTATAAGAAAAATTGGCTGGATGGGTTTTTTTGAAATATTTATATTTATTGTTATGTTAATACTATCATTAGTATATCTTGTAAAAGAAAATGTTTTTTCTTGGACTCCAAAAAAATCTAATAATATTATTAATAATATTTTTTAATTATGATTAGGACAATTTTATGAAATATACTTTAACAAAAATCAATGTTCAAAATTCCGGAAAATACCCTCAAAATACTAAAAAAATAGTAAACGATCCTATAGATAAAAAAAATACTCAAAATATTTTTACAGGGAAATTATCCTTTTTGTTAAAAAAATTAGTTAATTGGAGTAGAAAAAATTCTTTGTGGCCATATAACTTTGGGTTATCATGTTGTTATGTTGAAATGGTAACATCTTTTACATCTGTACATGATGTTTCTAGATTCGGTGCTGAAGTGTTACGGGCTTCTCCGAGACAATCAGATGTTATGATTATTTCTGGTACACCATTTATTAAAATGGTACCAGTGATTCAAAGATTATATGACCAAATGTTAGAACCTAAATGGGTTATTTCCATGGGTTCTTGTGCTAATTCTGGAGGTATGTATGACATTTATTCTGTAGTTCAAGGAGTTGACAAATTTTTACCGGTAGATGTGTATATTCCTGGTTGTCCTCCACGTCCTGAGGCATATATACAAGGATTAATGTTATTACAGGAAAAAATTGGAAAAGAACGTAGACCTTTGTCTTGGGTAGTTGGAGATCAAGGTATTTACCAAGCTAATATGAAATCTATGAAAACAAAAAAACATCTTATAAGATCTCAAATATATAATTTATCAACTCCAGAAAATATTTAATTGTATAACATGTATTTATTTATATGATAACAATGATTTTATTAATATATTTATTTTAAGATATGATATTATTGATGCAATATTGAATTTTTGAGTTTTTATCATGGATATTCTTCTTCAAGAATTACGTAATTACTTTAAAGATTATACATTTATTGTTCAAAAAACATTAATTCACGCTTTGGTAATTTGGGTAAATCGTGATATTTTATTAGAAGTAGTGAATTTCTTGAAAAACTTTAATAATTCTGATGTCATGTTATTTGATTTACATGGTATTGATGAACGGTTACGAATTTATAAAAAAAATTTGCCTACTTCTGATTTTTCTGTTTTTTATCATTTGTTTTTTTTTAATAAAAATATTGATGTTTTAATTAAAGTTCCTTTATTAGAAAAAGATTTAAATATTCCAACATTAACAAAAATTTTTCCAAATGCTAATTGGTATGAGCGCGAAACATGGGAAATGTTTGGTATTATTTTTAATAATCATCCAAATTTAACTCGTATTATTATGCCAAAAAAATGGATCGGACATCCTTTAAGAAAAGATTATCCAGCAAGAGCAACTGAAAATATCCCTTTTTTTTTAGATCAAGAAAAAGAAAATTTAGCTATGGAGGATTTATCTTTTAATCCGAAAGAATGGGGAATGAAGGAAGGAAATAAATATTCAGATTTTATGTTTTTAAATCTTGGTCCTAACCATCCTTCTGCACACGGAGCTTTTAGAATTGTTTTACAGTTAGATGGTGAAGAAATTATAGATTGTGTTCCAGATATTGGATATCATCATCGAGGTGCAGAAAAAATGGCAGAACGTCAATCATGGCATAGTTATATTCCTTATACAGATCGCATTGAATATTTAGGCGGATGTGTCAATGAAATGCCATATGTATTAGCAGTAGAAAAATTAGCTAACATTATTGTTCCTAATAGAGTACAGTGTATTCGAGTGATGTTATCTGAATTGTTTCGTATTAATAGCCATCTTTTGTATATTTCAACATTTATTCAAGATGTTGGGGGAATGACACCTGTTTTTTTAGCTTTTACTGATCGTCAAAAAATATACGATATTATTGAAGCAATTACTGGTGCTAGAATGCATCCTGCTTGGTTTAGAATTGGAGGTGTTGCACATGATTTGCCGATGGGTTGGGATAAATTACTATTAGAATTTATAAATTGGATGCCAAAAAGATTAGATTCTTATATTAAAGTTGCCTTTCAAAATAGTATTTTAATTAATCGTTCTAAAGGAATAGCTTGTTATAATCGACAACAAGCAATAAATTGGGGTATTACTGGTGCTGGATTACGAGCAACTGGAGTAAATTTTGATGTTCGAAAACATAGACCATATTCAGGATATGAAAATTTTGATTTTACAGTGCCATTAGGTGATGGGATTAGCGACTGTTATTCGCGGGTTATTTTAAAAATTGAAGAAATTCAGCAAAGTTTATTAATTTTAAAACAATGTTTACATAATATGCCCAGTGGACCATTTAAATCTGATCATCCTTTAACTACTCCTCCTCCAAAAGAATTAACCTTACGAAATATTGAATCTATGATTACCCATTTTTTACAAGTTTCTTGGGGACCAGTAATTCCAGCGAATGAAAGCTTTCAAATGATTGAAGCAACGAAGGGTATTAATAGTTACTATTTAATTAGTGATGGTAGTACTATGAGTTATCGTACTAGAATTCGTACTCCAAGTTTTCCTCATTTACAACAAATACCTTCTGTAATTAGAGGCAGTTTAATATCAGATTTGATTGTTTATTTAGGTAGTATTGATTTTGTTATGTCTGATGTAGATCGATAAATCTTTTAAAATTATTTTTTAAAGTGTGCACATTATGAAAAACAGTATATTAAGTGCTATAGAAATATATAAAATTCAAAAAGAAAAAAAGAAATATGAAAATATACTTGCAGCATCTATCGAATCTTTAAAAATTGTACAAAATTACAGAGGTTGGATATCTGATGATTTGGTTTGTGCAATTGCTAAAGTATTATGTATATCACCTAGTGAGCTTGATGAAGTAGCTACTTTTTATAGTCAAATTTATCGTAAACCAGTAGCACGTAATGTTATTCGATATTGTGATAGTGTAGTATGTTATATTATGGGTTGTAAAAATATAAAAAGTACATTAGAAAATATATTAAAAATTAAAATTGGTCAAATGACTAATGATAAAAAGTTTACCTTATTACCTATTTCATGTTTAGGTAATTGTGATAAAGCTCCTGTTTTAATGATTAATCATCATACTTATAATAATGTAAAAGTTAATTATATACCTATTTTATTAGAGAAATATAGATGAAAAAAATTATTAAAAAACCTGAAACACATCCTCTAACATGGTGGTTTCAAAATCAAGACAATCCTATATGGATTGATGAGTATTTAAAAAAGAATGGATATGCAGCTTTAAGATTAGTATTAAACAAATTTCATCCTAAAGAAGTAATTGATACTATTTATAATTCAGAATTAAAAGGCAGAGGTGGAGCAGGTTTTTCTACAGGAATGAAATGGAGATTAATGCCTAAAAAAAATCATCTTGCGAGATATTTATTATGTAATGCTGATGAAATGGAACCTGGAACATATAAAGATCGATTATTATTAGAAAAAATTCCTCACCAGTTAATTGAAGGTATGATTATTTCTGGTTTTGCTATAGAGGCATCTGTAGCATATATTTTTTTAAGAGGTGAATATGTAGATGCAGAAAATTATTTACAACGTGCTCTTATGGAAGCAAAAAATCATGGTTATCTTGGGAAAAACATTTTAGGTAGTAACTTTAATTTTCAAATTTTTTTACATACTGGTGCTGGAAGGTATATTTGTGGAGAAGAGACGGCATTAATAAATTCTTTAGAAGGTCGTCGGGCTAATCCGAGAATTAAACCTCCTTTTCCAGCTTCAGTGGGTTTATGGGGAAAACCAACTTGTGTAAATAATGTGGAAACTTTGTCAAATGTTCCTGCTATCATGTTGCATGGTGTAGAATGGTATAAAAATCTTTCTAAGAATAGCAAGGATCGAGGTACAAAATTAATGGGTTTTTCAGGAAAAGTAAAATATCCTGGTGTTTGGGAAGTTCCTTTTGGAATTTCTGCTAGGGAATTATTAGAAGAATATGCAGGTGGTATGAAAACAGGGTATATTTTAAAAGCTTGGCAACCTGGAGGAGCTGGAACGGATTTATTAACTGATAAAAATATTGATGTTAAAATGGATTTCGAAAATATTGCAAATCTAGGTAGTAGATTAGGAACTGGTATAGCAATGGCAATTGATCATACTATTGATATAGTATCATTAATATTAAATTTAGAGCAATTTTTTGCTCGAGAATCCTGTGGATTATGTACTCCTTGTAGAGAAGGATTACCTTGGATTGTAAAAATTTTACAGGATTTTAAAATATTTAATGCTAAGTTTGATGATATGAACATTTTGGAAGATTTATGTTATCAATTAGGTCCTGGAAAAACAGTTTGTGCACATGCACCCGGTGCTGTTGCACCATTAAAAAGTGCAATGAAAATATTCAGAAAGGATTTTGAAAAAAGAGTGAATAGTAAAAAAAGATATTTAAATCATATTTCAGGAATTCAACCGAATATGTTTAAATTGAATTTATAGTATTTTGTATGTGAATATTATTTTAATATAATGATTTTATATTTTGGAATATATAATTATGGTTATGGTATATATTAATGGTAGTAAATATAATGCAGATGTATCAAAAAACTTATTACAAAATTGTTTATCTTTAAATATAAATATTCCATATTTTTGTTGGCACCCTGAATTGGGTAGTGTAGGTTTTTGTAGATTATGTGCTGTTAAGCAATATAATAATGTTGATGATAAAGTTGGAAGAATTATTATGTCTTGTATAACACCTATCATACCAAATATGATAGTTTCTACAATAGATCGAGAAGCACAAAAATTTCAAAAAGGAATTATAGAATTATTAATGACTAATCATCCTCATGATTGTCCAATATGTGAAGAAGGTGGAAATTGTCATCTTCAAGATATGACAGTAATAACAAAACAAAATAATCGTAGATACATATATCCTAAGCGTATTCATAAAAATCAATATCTGGGAGAATTTATAACACATCAGATGAATAGGTGTATTGGTTGTTATAGGTGTGTAAGATATTATAAAGATTATTCTGGAGGTGATGATTTTGGAGTTTATGGAACCAGTAATAATATTTATTTTGGTAGATTTCAAGAAGGAGCTTTTAAAAGTGTGCATTCAGGTAATTTAATAGAAGTATGTCCTACTGGTGTTTTTACAGATAAAACATCTTATGAACATTATAATCGAAAATGGGATTTACAACATTCTCCAAGTATATGTCAACATTGTAGTTTAGGGTGTAATATTATTATTGGAGAAAAATATGGAAAACTTTGTAAAATAGAAAATAGATATCATGAAAGTTTAAATCGTTATTTTTTATGTGATTTAGGAAGATTTGGATATGGTTATGTGAATGTAGATAATCGGATTAAAAATCCTATTAAAAATATTCATGTAGATAATACAATTTTAAATGTACAAGATACTATTCTTTTGATTTCTAATATTATCAAAAAATCGAATCGTGTACTTGGTATTGGATCTATTAGATCTAGTATTGAAAGTAATTTTGCTTTAAGAAAATTAGTTCATCAAGAAAATTTTTCTAGTGGTCTTTCCAATACTGATCATAATTGTTTAAAGTTAATTGTAAATATTTTACAAAATAGCGGAATTTATATTCCTACATTATCCGAAATAGAAGATTATGATGTTGTTTTAATTATTGGAGAAGATATTACACAAACATCTCCTAGATTAGATTTATCAATACGACAATTACATAGAAATAAAAAAAAAGATGCTACAAATATAAGAGATATACCAAATTGGCATAGTATGGCTATGCTGAATATTTCTAATGATGATAAAAAATGTATTTATCTTATTTATAGTCATGAAACTTCTTTAGATAATATCACTCAAATGCAATATTATGGTTCTATTCAAGATCAAGAAGTTTTTGCATCTTCTATTTCTGATCATATTAATCAACAATCTCATAATGTACAGAATGTAGATATTAATTTTAGTGAAAAGGTTTTTAAAATTGTTCATGCTTTATTATCTTCTAAAAAACCTTTGATTATTTCAGGTGCTCATTCTGGTAGTACAAATTTAATTAAAGCAGCTACTAATATTGCAAAAGGTTTACAAAATTTAAATAAAAATGTTGGATTACTTTTATTAACTCCCTCTTCTAATAGTATTGGAGTTAGTATCATGTCTAATCTTTCTATAGAATATGCACTTAATGAAATTCTTGCTGGAACAGTAGATACGTTAATAGTATTAGAAAATGATTTATATCGTAATTTTTGTTCTGATTTTATAAATAAAGTATTAAAAAAATTAAAAAACTTAATTGTTTTAGATCATATTATGACAAAAACAACAAAAAAGAGTACTATGTTACTCCCTGTATCGAATTTTTTTGAAAGTTCAGGTACTGTAATTAATTACGAAGGTCGTTCGCAAAGATTTTTTTCTGTTTGTGATCCTATTATATATAGTCCTCAATCCTCTATTTTAGAAAGTTGGCAGTGGCTATATAAAATATATTTGAATATTTATGATCAAAAAAAAAATATTCATTTAGATGATGTTATTGAAGAATATTCTAATGAAATTGAACTTTTTAGGAAAATAAAATTTTTAACCCCAAATAGTAATTTTCGTATTTTAAATCAAAAAATTTCAAGATTACCCCATAGAGCAAGTGGAAGAACAGCAATATTATCACATTATAATGTTCATGAACCTGAACAGAAAAAAGATAAAAATACTATGTTTAATTTTTCTATGGAAGGTATGCAACCGTCACATTATAATTTAGAATATATTCCTTTTTCTTGGTTTCCTGGATGGAATTCTATACAATCATTCAATAAATATGACTTAAAAAAACAAACATATAATTCTGGTATTAGAATTTTTCAAACTCATGCAATAGATAAGAATTTTTTTTTTCATATAATGATTAATTTAAATAATATGACAGGTGAATGGAATATTGTTCCATATTATGTATTATTTGGAAATGAAGAATTAAGTCAATATTCTCCTGTAATTCAAAAACAGTATTCTAAGGTATATGCTTTGTTAAATATTCAATATAAAAAAATTTTAGGTTTAAAAAAAAATTCTGTCATTGAATGTGATTGTTTGAAAAATAAGTTTACATTTTTTATAAAATTTTCTTATAAATTACCATTACAACAAATAGGACTACCATTGGGACGCCTTAATGTTCCCAGAACATTATTAGGTAAAAATATTCGAAATATAAGAGGGATTATTTAAAAATGTTATGATAAATTTATTATTAAAATTTGTCAATATAATACATTATCTTATTAATTCATTATCTATAGTATTTTTAATTATTTTTTTAGGTGCTATGTTAAGTTTTGTAGAACGTAGACTATTGGGTTTGTTTCAAAATCGATATGGTCCGAATCGTGTTGGTTGGTTTGGAATATTACAAATTTTTGCCGATATTATAAAAATGTTATTTAAAGAAGATTGGGTACCTAGTTTTAGTAAATCTTTTTTTTTTATTATCGCGCCTATGATTTCATTTATTTCTTTATTATTAGTTATGGCAATTATTCCTATAAATTTTAATTGTTTTGTTATTAATTTAAATATAGGAGTTTTATTTTTTTTAATGATGGCTTCTTTTTCAATATATGCAATTTTATTTGCTGGATGGTCTAGTAATAATAAATATGCATTACTTGGTGCTGTACGTGCTGTTGCACAAACTGTAAGTTATGAAGTATTTTTAGGGTTATCTTTAATGGGTGTTGTTGCTAGGTCTCAATCTTTTAATTTAATAGATATTGTAAATTCTCAAAAGTATTTATGGAATATTTTTCCGCAATTTTTTGGATTTTTAACGTTTTTTATTGCTAGTTTAGCATTATGTCACCGACATCCTTTTGATCAACCAGAATCTGAACAGGAATTAGCAGATGGATATCATATTGAATATTCTGGTATAAAATTTGGTATGTTTTTTATTGGTCAATATATTTCTATGATAACAGTGGCATCATTAATGACAACAATGTTTTTTGGAGGATGGTATGGACCATATTTTTCTGGTTATTTTTGGTTTATATTGAAAACAATATTTTTTATCATAGTATTTATTTTATTACGTGCAGCTTTACCTCGACCTAGGTACGATCAAATTTTATACTTTGGATGGATAATTTGTTTACCTTTAACATTATTGAATTTAATATTTACTGCATGGATCATATTATTATTTTAATAATAGGTATTTTATGAATTTAAAAAATATTTTATTAGGATTTTTTACTCAGTTGCGTAGTCTTTTTATCACTGCAAAACATATGTTTGAAAAAAGAGAAACCCGTTTGTATCCAGAATATCCTATATATCTTCCTCCTAGATATCGAGGTAGAATAGTTTTAACAAAAGATCCAGATGGTAAAGATCGTTGTGTAGCTTGTAATTTATGTTCTGCTGTTTGTCCTGTCGGTTGTATATCTTTACAAAAATCACAAAAAAAGTCAGGTCGTTGGTTTCCAAAATTTTTTAGAATTAATTTTTCGCGTTGTATTTTCTGTGGTTTATGTGAAGAAGCATGTCCAACGACTGCAATTCAATTAATACCTGATTTTGAATTAGGTGATTTTAATAGACAAGATTTAGTTTATGAAAAAGAAGATTTATCTATTGCAGGAACAGGGAAATATCCAAAGTATAATTTTTATAAACAATGTGGTGTTTCTGTTTTTTCAAACGATAAAAAAGACACTTGTATTCATAATATTCCAGTAAATGTAAAAGATTTATTACCTTAAGGAATAATATTCCATGTCATTTTTGATTTCTTGTTTTTTAATTTTAACGATTATTTTTACAATATTATCAGCGTTTCAAAATTCTATTATGTATTCATTGTTTTATCTTGGTATATCTATTGTAACAACATCTGCGGTATTTTTTTTGTTAGGGGATTATTTAATAGGATCGTTACAAATTATCATTTATTCTGGAGCTATTATAGTTTTATTTATTTTTGTGATTATGATGTTTAATATAGAACATAAAATAAAAAAAAGATATTTTTTTTTGAATTATTTTAGATGCTTTTTATTTATAATTTCAATATTTTTAATTTTCTTTTTTTTATTTTTCAATATATTATTTTATTTACGTTATAAACAGGTGGTTGTTCTCATTGATAATTTACACACATTAGGAATAGTTTTATTTCAACCATATATTTTAATTACTGAATGTCTTTCAATATTATTATTGTCAGCTTTAATAATTGTTCTTTTAATTTCTAAAAATGATTTAGTTTCTTTAAAGTTATCAAAGGATAGAATATGATATCTTTATTTCATTTTTTTGCTGTTTCTTTTATATTATTATTTATAGGATTTACTACATTTATTATTAATAAAAATATATTTTTTATTTTTATTGGATTGGAAGTTATTATCAACGCTATTGCTTTATTATTTATTGCTGTTGGAAAATATTGGAATCATATTGATGGTCAAATTATGTATATATTATTAATTACTTTATCTGCTATTGAAGCTAGTATTAGTTTGATATTACTAATACGATTGTATCGTAAAAAGTATACTCTCAATATTAATAAATTAAATGAGAAATGTGAATGAATATTATTTATTTAATAATTTTATTTCCAATATTAAGTTTTTTAGTATTACAATTTTTACACCGAATATTTTCGTATCGTTTTATTATTTTTACTGGTATTACCTCAATATTGTTATCTACTATAATAGCAATTTTTTTATTGCTATATTTTATTCATAACAAATTATTTATTATTAAACAAAAATTATGGTTATGGTTTATTTTAGAAAAATATGAAGTTAATTTTTCTTTATTATTAGATGATTTATCATTGACATTTGTTATTATGATTTTGTGTATTGGTTTTTTAGTTTCTATTTTTTCTATTTGGTATATGAAAAAAAAAAAAATTGCAATATTTTTTGCATTAATAAATTTTTTTATTGCAAATATGTTAATACTCGTTTTGTCAGATAATTTTATTACAATGTATATTGGTTGGGAAGGTGTTAGTATTTGTTCATATTTTTTAATTAATTTTTATTATTATAGTAATATTGTAAATAAATCTGCTATGCAGTCATTTATAATTACTAAAATAGGAGATTTATTTTTTATATCAGCAATATTAACTATATATTTTTATTACCATACTTTGAATTTTTATGATATACAATTTTTTATTAAAATTCACCTTATCAAATATACAACAATATTAAATGTGATAACAATTTTGTTGTTATTTGGTGCAATAGGAAAATCAGCACAAATTCCTTTACACATTTGGCTGCCAAAAGCTATGGTTGGTCCTACACCAGTGTCTGCATTAATTCATGCTGCTACTATGGTTACTGCAGGTGTATATTTAATTTTAAGAAATCATGATTTATTTATCATGACTCCAAAAATTTTAAATTTATCGGGTATATTAGGAAGTATTACGGTATTAATTTCTAGCATTGCAGCATTATTTCAAGTAGATATTAAAAAGATATTAGCATATTCTACAATGAGTCAAATTGGGTACATGTTTATGGCTTTAAGTGTAGGAGCATGGTATGCAGCTGTTGTGCACTTAGTTACTCACGCTATTTTTAAAGCATTATTATTTTTATCTGCAGGTGCATTAATTATACAATGTAAAAATGAAAAAAATATTTTTTATATGGGTAATCAATTATGGAGAGAATTTCCATTTTTGTATTTTTGTTTTTTAGTAGGAGGTTCTTCATTATCTTCCATTCCAATTCTGACTTCAGGTTTTTATAGTAAAGGTAGTATTTTATTTTATATTTTTAAAAGTCAGAATATATTTTTTTTCACTATTGCAATGTTATCAACTTGTTTAACAACAATATATATTTATCGATTAATTTTTATAGTATTTCATACCCAATCAAATATAATAGTTAAAAAATTTCGTTTTTCTTTTTTACAATGGTGTCCATTAATTATTTTATTAGTATTATCTACTTTTTTAGGTCGATTTTGTATTTTAAATATATCAAATTTTTTCCCTACACCTGTTAGGGTGCATTATTTTGAAAAATTATATTTAGAATGTTGTTCTAGTTTTTTTATTATGTTGAGTTTTGGAATATCATATTTTTTATATTTTACAAAAATTAATATCTTTTCTAAAATATTTAAAAATATATTTGTATCTGTATTATTGAATTTTTTTGTTCATGGTTTTTATATTTTCAAAATATATAAATTTATATTTATTACTCCATTTACTAAAATAACAAAATATATATTCTATAATGCATCAAATGTTTTTTTGAATACTTTAGTAAGTATATTTATTGTTTGTAATAAATATATTTTGTCTATAGAGAATGGATTTTTAAGTTCTTATATGACAATTATATTATTTAGTATTTTTTTTATAACATTACTGATTATATATTAATACAATGATGAATTTAACAAATTGTTTAAATAATATTTTATTTGTATATTTTTAGAAAAATTTAAAATATCAGTATGAAATTATAGAGTATAAAACTCATGGGATTATTATATGTTACTTGTATTTCTAATTATTATACCGATAATTGGTGGTATTTTTTGTGTACAATATGAATATAATAATATTAAAAAATCTCGATGGTTAGCATTATTTACAACTATTTTAATATTTTTATGTTCTATATTAATATGGTTAAAATATTTTTATTGTATTAATTTTCAGATTGAAAAAAATTGTTGGAATACAGAATTTATAATTCCTTGGATTTCCAATGTAGGTATCAACTTTCATTTATCAATAGATAAATTATCTCTTACAATGATTTTTTTATCTAGTATCTTGGGTATTATTTCTATTTTATGTTCCTGGCATCATACTAAAGAAAAATGTGGTTACTTTTATTTAAATTTATTATTAATGCTATCTGGAACATTAGGAACCTTTTTGTCTTGTGATTTATTTTTATTTTTTTGTTTTTGGGAATTGATGTTAATACCAGCTTATTTTTTAATTATTTTTTGGGGCAATCCTATTTATAGTTATGTGAAAAGAACAAAAGTTGCAAATCGATTTTTAATATATACACAAGTTTCTAGTGTCATGATGTTATTTTCAATTTTAGTATTATCATTTTCATTTTATAAAAAAACACATATTTTAACTTTTGATTACAATAAATTTGTTAATTTTTCTCTTCCATTCTCATTAGAATTTTTAATTATGTTAGGATTTTTTATTCCTTTTATTGTTAAAATACCAATCTTTCCATTTCATTCTTGGTTACCAGATTTACATGCTGTTTCTCCTACAAACAGTTCCGTAGATATATCAAGTTTGTTGATTAAAGTTGGTTTTTATGGATTATTAAGATTTAATATGCATTTATTTCCGAAGTCTTCTTATTTTTTTTCTCCTGTTGCAATATTGTTAGGAATTATTACTGTTTTTTATGCTTCCTGGATGGCTTTTATAGAAACAAATATTAAAAGAATTCTTGCTTATAGTTCAATATCACATATGGGATTTATTTTAGTAGCAATATATTGTAATTATTATTTGGCATATCAAGGAGCTATATTACAAATTTTATTTAGTTCTTTTTCAATGGCAGCATTATTTATTTTATTTAGTCAATTATACCAAAGATTTCATACTAATAATATTGAAAAAATGGGTGGATTGTTTGCATGTATTGAATGGATTCCAAGTTTTGTATTATTTTTTATTTTTGTAAATTTAAATTTTCCTGGAACAATGAATTTTATTAGTGAAATGATGATGTTAGTTGGTATATTTCACACATCTCCATTTTTTTCATATTTATTAATTTTTAGTTTATTTTTTTCAACAATTTATTCATTAAATCTTTTACATAAAATTTTCTACGGCCCGATAGTACATCGTTCTTTGAAAATAAGATATGCAATTTATTATGATGAATTTTTATTAATTCTTTTTTTTGTATTATGTACATTAATATCAGGATTGTTTCCAAAAGTAATTTTACATGCTATTACTTTTTAATATAAAAAATTTACATTTTTGAGGTTATGACGTTTATGTCATTTTCTATGTATCCAATAATTTCCTTATTACCCTTTTTAATTTTAATTGTTAATGTATTTATTATTCTTTTTTCTATAATTGTGTATCGTAGCCATAAATTTGTATTTTTTACTACAATAATTGGATTAAATAGTATTTTTTTATCATTAATATATCTTTGTAATTTTCTTCCAATAAATGTTAATGAATTATTAGATATTAATATTTATTCTTTAAGATATATTGAAATAATTATTTTTATAAGTTTATTTTTTGTTTCTTTTTCTTATTTGTATTTAAATAAATTTTTTTTTTATCGAGAAGAATTTTATATATTATTTTTATCTTCTCTGTTAGGAAGTATTCTAGTTATTTGTTCCAATCATATGATTGTTTTATTTCTTGGTATGGAATTAATGTCATTACCTATTATTGGTTTAATGATATATTCTATATTTGATATAGAATCTATATCAGTGATGTTAAAATATATGATATTATCTATAATATCTTCAGTATTTATGCTATTAGGTATAGTTCTTATATATTCCATATGTGGAAATTTAAATTTTAATAGTATTAAAATGTATTTTTTAACTAATCAAATCCAAGATAATAAAATTTTATTGTTAGGAATAGGATTTTTATTAATATCGTTTTTTTTTAAATTATCTTTATTTCCATTACATTTTTGGGTTTCTGATGTGTATCAATATACTTATTCTATATTGTTATTTTATATTACTACAGTTTTAAAAATAACTACATTTTTTGTACTTATAAAATTATTTTTTTATTTTCCATATTTACAGTCTAAGATTTTGTATTTTATTACAGAAATAGTTGCGATATTTTCAATCATCTTTGGAAGTATTATGATGTTATTTCAACAAAATATAAAAAAGTTTATTGGATATTCTTCTATTATTCATATGGGATATATTATAGTTATATTATTAGTAACAAATCAATATGATAATTATTACAAAATTTCCATAATATACTTTATTTATTATGTACTCAGTAATCTTGGCTTATTTAGTATGTTATTTTTATCAGAATTATCACAAAATACAAAAAATACTAAAATTAATTATATATCTTATTACGAAGGTTTGTTTTGGAAAAATCCAAAATTAACTATTGCAATTACTGTTATTTTATTTTCTTTTTTAGGTATTCCATGTACATTAGGTTTTATTGTGAAATTTTTAATGATTTTCTTCATTACATACCATAATTTTTGGTTTATAAATTTTGCTATTTTAGTAAATTCAGGATTAGGTATATATTATTATTTAAAAATGATATTAAATTTATATTCTTGTAAAAATATTAACCATAAAATAATTTTTAAAAAAAAATATAAAAACATTGAAATATTGATAATTTTCATTAGTATGATAATTTTTTTCTTGGGATTTTTTCCAAATTGTATCATAAATATGATTGGTTTACATATATTATAGTTCATATTATGGTATTAAATTTAATAATTGATATTTTGTTATAGGTACATTGTTTTGAATATATTTAATCAATTAGTACTATGGATGATATTTTTCGTTGTTATTATATTGACTTTTTTGTGTAGTAATTATATTCAAATAAAATATTTTTATACATTAAATACATTAAAAAAATCTTATTTTTTTTTGTTATTTTGGATTTTTTCAACATTTATTTTCACTTTTTTAATTTGGATATATTATTTTTTATATTTTAATCAGAATATAGCAAATACAATATTAACTTCTTTTTTTTTAAGTTTTGGTATTGAACAAATACTATCTTTAGATAATGTTTTAATTTGGATACTATTATTTAAATATTTTATGATTCCTATTAATTATCAAAAAAAAGTTTTAATGTATGGAATATTAGTTTCTTTTATATTTAGAATGTTATTAATTTTGATTAGTTATTGGTTTATACTACGTTGGAATTGGATTATTTTTATTTTTGGAATCATATTATTATTTTCTGGTATAGAAATGCTTCTTGTACATAAAAATAATGATAAAAAAAGTTTTAAAAAAGATATTTTTTTTCTCTTATTGGTAAAAATATTTCGTATAACAAATCGTTTATATGGAGATAAATTTTTTGTTTATAAAGAAAAATTTTTATATATTACACCATTATTAGTTTCTTTAATTATGATTGAAATTAGTGATATTATTTTTGCGGTAGATAGTGTTCCAATTATTTTATCCTTTGTGCAAAATTTATTTATTGTTATTTCATCTAATATTTTTTCTATTTTAATCTTGCGATCTATTTATTTTATATTATCTAATTTTATTTACAAAAGAAAATATATTCAATATATTTTATCAATCATGATAATTATTATTTCATTAAATATTATCTTTTCAAATTATATTTATGTTTTAGAAAATATGACCTCTGTAATTATTACTATAATATTTATGATACTATTAATTTATAATTTTAGTATAAAAAATATATTTACATAGTTTTAATAATTTTACATACATTAGATAATTATATGCAACAAAATCAATATAATAAATATACTTCTTTAAGAAATTGGTTATCTTATATTAAAAATAATAGTTTTATTCATGATGTTTTTTCTCTTGAGAAAGTGATTTTTATTGCAAAAAAATTAAATTTATTGCAAAAGTATCCTTTTATTATTACAGTTGCTGGAACGAATGGTAAAGGTAGTACATCTACTTTATTAGAACAGATATTTTTAGATGCAGGATATCGTGTAGGATTATATACTTCTCCTCATTTATTATACTTTTATGAAAGAGTTCGAATCAATGGAAATACGATTAAAAATTCTATAATTTTTACTACTGCTTTTGAGCAAGTAGAATTAGTTCGTGGTAATATCCTATTAACTTTTTTTGAATTTATTACACTTGCTTCTTTTTTAATATTTAAATCATTTTTTTTAGATATTTTAATTTTAGAAGTTGGTATAGGTGGAAGATTAGATGCTACAAATATTTTCGATCCTAATATAGCTGTTATTACTAATATTGATTTAGACCATACATTATTATTAGGAAATACTAGAAATGCTATTGGATTAGAAAAAACAGGCATTCTTAGATATGGAATACCAGTTTTTTATGGTGATATAGATATTCCAGATTCTGTATATCATATTTCTCAGATTTTAAAAATTTCATTAAATCGTATACCTTATGAGTGGAACTGGAATAAAAATATTAATCATTGGAATTTTTTTGATCAATATGGTGCTTTAAAAAAATTATTTATTCCTCGGATTAAGTTATCTAATGCTGCTGTTGCAATAGCTGTTGCACGATCTACTAATTTTAATGTAAAATCATTAAATATTGTAAATGCTTTAAAAAAAATTACTTTACCAGGTCGATTTCATATTATTTTTTATAATCCATATATTATATTAGATGTTGCACATAACGTAAATTCCGGAAAATATTTATTAAAAAAATTAAAAGAATTTTTAAAAAGTAAAAATAACATTACAGTATATGGGATCATAGGAATGTCTTTTAATAAAGATATTAAAAATTTTATTTCTAATTTTTTGGATGTTATTGATATTTGGTGTTCTGCTCCATTAAAAAATCCCAGAGCTGTTTCAGTAAATATTTTAAAAACTTTTCTACCAAAACATTCTATTTTTTTTCTGAATATTAATCAGATATTATCTGTACTACTTAAAACGGTCAATCCAAAAGATGTGATATTAGTTTTTGGTTCTTTTTTGATTGTTTCGGAGGTGATAAAATTTATGCGTGATAAGTTTTTTAAAAAATAATTTTATTTTTTATGTTTTTATGTAATTTTTTACATATTTTTGATAATCAAACATTTCAGAAATAGATTCTTCGTTATTAATACGTCGAATAGCTTCTGCTAACATTCTAGAAATTGTAAGCACCCGAATTTTTTTTTGTTGATATATATTATATGGTAAAGGAATTGTATCACATACAATAATTTCATCTAGATATTTTTTTCTTATGTTATTGAAAATATTACCGGAAAAAACAGGGTGTGTTGCATATGCTAATACTTTATTAGCTCCATTTTTTTTTAAAGCTTTTGCTGCTTTGCACAGTGTACCTCCTGTATCAATCATGTCGTCTACTAAAATACAATCTCTGTTATGTACATCACCAATAATATGCATCACTTGTGCGACATTGGATTTTGGTCTTCTTTTATCTATAATAGCCATTTCAGTATCATGTAATAATTTTGCAATTGCACGAGCTCTTACAACACCACCAATATCAGGTGATACAATAATAGGGTTTTTTAGTTTTCTTTTTAGCATATCTTCTAATAAAACAAAACTTCCAAAAACATTATCTACGGGAACATCAAAAAAACCTTGTATTTGTTCAGCATGCAAATCAACAGTTAAAATACGATCAACTCCAACACTAGATAAAAAATCTGCTACTATTTTTGCTGTAATTGGTACTCTAGCGGATCTTATTCTACGATCTTGTCTTGCATATCCAAAATATGGAATAACAGCAGTAATTCTTCCTGCTGATGCTCTTCGTAAAGCATCTATCATTACTGCTAATTCCATAATATTATCGTTAGTAGGGCGACACGTTGATTGAATAATAAAAATGTCACTTCCTCGAACATTTTCATGAATTTCAACGTTAACTTCTCCATCACTAAATTTATTGACTTTTGCGTTACCCAAAGGATTGTATAATTCATTCGCAATTAATTGTGATAGTTTAAGAATTGAATTTCCAGAGAATATTTTCATAGTAAGTATTATTTTTTATGTAGTAAATATTATAATGATTATACAATTTATATATTAATATATATTGTATATATTAAGATGATATCTTTGAAGTATAATATAAATTATCATTATAATAATATATTTTATATCTGAGATTGATCAATTTATAGTATAAGGTATTTTTGTGGAATCTTTTATAGTTAATCAATTAAATAAATTATATATTCGTTTTCAAAATCTTGAGAATTTACTTGCGACTCCAAAAGTTATTCAATCTCAAGAAAAATTTAAAAAATTATCTAAAGAATATTTAAAATTATCAAATATTATTTCTTATTTTTTAGAATGGAAAAAAAATAACAATGAAATTAACGTAACAAAAACGTTATTACATGATCGTGAAATTTTAGATATGGTACAAGATGAATTAAAAATTTTAAATAAAAAAAATATTTTTTTAGAAACAACGATTCGTAAAATATTATTTCCAAAAGACTTAAATGATAAAAAAAATTGTTTTATTGAAATTCGAGCAGCAACAGGAGGTGATGAATCCGCAATTTTTGTTGGAGAATTATTTAAAATGTATGGTAGATATTCTGAATATTATCATTGGAATACGGAAATTATTCATTTTCATGAAAGTGAACAAGGTGGATTTAAAGATATTATTTTTAAAATATCAGGATCCGGGGTGTTTGGTCGATTAAAATTTGAATCTGGTGGACATCGTGTACAACGTATTCCAAAAACAGAATCACAAGGTAGAATTCATACTTCAACATGTACAGTAGCTGTAATGCCTGAAATTAAAAATTTGCAAAATACTATTATTCGTTCTTCTGATTTAAAAATTGATACTTTTCGTTCTTCTGGAGCTGGTGGACAACATGTCAACACTACTGATTCTGCAATTAGAATTACACATATTCCTACAGGAACTGTTGTAGAATGTCAAGACGAACGTTCACAGCATAAAAATAAAGCAAAAGCATTATCTATTTTATCTTCTAGAATTCATGCTAATGAAATGGCTAAGCAAAATAAAAAAAAATCTATTATTAAAAAAAATTTATTAGGTACAGGAGATCGTTCAGATCGTAATCGTACATATAATTTTCCAAAAAATAGAGTTACTGACCATCGTATTAATTTGACTGTATATTGCTTAGATGATATTTTAAATGGTCATTTGGATGTTTTAATTGAACCGATGATTCGAGAATATTATTCTCAAATGGATTTGAAAGATATCATGTTGTAATAATAATATGAAAATTTTTGAATGGATCAAATACGCTAAAAAAATATTATTATCTACAAATACTCCAAGATTAGATATAGAAATTTTATTAAGTTATGTACTTGGAAAATCTAAAACCTGGATATATTTATTTGACGATTTTACATTAAATAACAAACAGATTATTTATTTAAAACAATTATTATTTAGAAGAATACATGGTGAACCTATTGCATATATTATTCAAAAAAAAGAATTTTGGTCTTTATCTTTTTTTATTTCTAAAGATGTTTTGATTCCGAGGCCAGAAACGGAAATTTTAGTTGAAGAAGCTTTATGTAGAATATCCAGTAATACTAGTATTTTAGATTTAGGTACAGGTTGTGGTAATATATCAATATCTATAGCACATGAACATTCAAATTGTAATATTGTAGGTGTTGATTGTGATTCTAAAGCAATATTAATTGCTAAAAAAAATGCGAAATTTTTAAATTGTAATAATGTTTCTTTTTTTTATAGTCATTGGTTTTCGAACATACATCAAAAATTTCACATGATTGTTAGTAATCCACCATATTTAAGTCATCATGAAACAGAAATGTTTTCAAAAGATATTTTTTATGAACCTTATACTGCACTATTTTCTTTAAAATATGGTATATCGGATATTGAATATATTATTTCTAATGCGAAAAAATATTTATTTATACAAGGTTGGTTATTAATTGAACATGGTTGTAATCAAGTGCAACAAGTAACAAAGTTATTTAGAAATAATAATTTTTATAATATACAATCTTATACAGATTATTCAAATATTTTTCGTCTTACAGTTGGACAAAAAAAGTATTAAATACATATATTAAATATTTAATATAATAATATTATAGATGTATTTTTAATAATTCAATAATATTGATTTATAATATCCGATAGGAACAATCATGATCAGTGATTTAGTATTAGTATTAAATTGTGGAAGTTCTTCTTTAAAATTTTCGATTCTAGATCCCAAAAAAAATAAAAAATATCTATTTGGATTAGTTGATCGTTTATATTTATCCGAAACATATGTGATATGGAATTATAAAAATAAAAAAAATAAAATTATTATTGGAGATTATATAAAACATAAAAAATCTTTAAAATTTATTATTCGTAATATATTTTTTAAATACACAGCATTGATGTTAAGAGTGAAATTTATAGGTCATCGTGTTGTACATGGAGGATATAAAATAAAACAATCAGTTATTATTACTGATAATATCATTCAAGAAATAAAAAAAAATATTATTTTTTCCCCTGTACATAATCCCATAAATTTACTAGGTATAGTAGCAGCTATAAAATATTTTCCTAGTTTATCTAAGAGAAATGTAGCTGTTTTAGATACTACATTTTATACTCATCTTCCAGAATTTTCCTATTTATATGCTATTCCATATATTTTTTATAAAAAATATCATATTAGAAAATATGGTGCACATGGTATTAGTCATGCTTATGTTTCTCAAGAAGCAGCAAAAATGCTAAATGTTTCAATAAATACATTAAATATTATTAGTTGTCATTTAGGTAGTGGATCATCAGTAACAGCAATATGTAATGGTGTTAGCGTAGATACTTCTATGGGATTAACTCCATTAGAAGGATTAGTTATGGGGACACGAAGTGGTGATTTGGATCCTTCAATTATATTTTTTATGCATCATGTTCTGAACATTGATATTACAGAGATTGAAAATATATTATTAAAAAAATCTGGTATTTTAGGGTTAACAAACGGCATCACTAGTGATTTTCGAGATATTGAAAAGAATTATGATTCTAACAAAGAATCATACAGAGCAGTAAATGTTTTTTGTCATCGATTATCTAAGTATATTGGTGCATATAGTGTTTTATTACAAGGAAAGTTAGATGCGATTATTTTTACAGGTGGTATTGGAGAAAATTCTGCTTTAGTAAGAAAGATTACTTTGTCAAAATTATCATTACTAAATATTTATATTGATGATAATCTTAATAATGATATTAAATTTGGAAAACAAGGTTACATTAATAAAAAAAATACTATTCCTGTGCTTGTAATTCCAACAAATGAAGAATTATTAATTGCAAAAGAAACAATAAAATTATTTAAAAAAACATAATTAACTAGTATAATAATACTATATTAATTAAGAATGTATGAAAATTAGGATATTTATCGTGTTGCGTACTATTATGTTTGTTCCTATTAGTAACAGTATTGGTATAACATCTACTATTATTAGTTTTATGAATATTTTTAAAGATAAAGGTTTTCGTATTTTATTTTTTAAGCCTTTTTATGAGAATTATAGATTTGAAAATCATATGGATGATACAAAAAATTTATTAAAAAAATATTGTGACATTGAAATTGTTTCCATGTGTAATAAAATTAATAAAAATAAATTTTTTACGAAAGAATGTTACATAAAATATTTAGTAAAATATAATTTAGAATTATATTATAAGTATTATAATCAATATGATATTATTTTTATAGAAGGGATAAAAAATTTTTCAAAAGAATATTATGTACATGATTTTAATATGAATTTTATTAAAAAAATTTGTCCTGAAATTATTTTTTACACTTCTCAAAATAATAATATAGAAAATTTTTTAAATCTTTTAAAATTTTGTAAAGACAATATAAATATTGAAAAAAATATTTTAAATATTATTATTAATAATATTCATTTACATCCTAAAAAAATATACAATAACATTGTACATAAACATTCTTTTACTGATAAAATTTTTAGTTATTTTTCCTCTAAAATTATTAATATTCCTGTGTATTCAGTATTATTAACAAATTTTTTTCAAAAATTATTCTTTAACTTAAAAATTTTTACAAAAATACAAAAAAATGATAAAATTCATTTGATAGAATCATTTATATTATATGATAATGATTTTGTAAAAAAATATCATTATTGTAATTATAATGTTATTATTCTTCCTTTAGATATTAATTTTATAAAATTTTTAGAAAAATTTAATAATTTATTTAAAAATTTTAATATTCATTCAATTTTATTAACTAATATCAATACACAGAATTATGATCAAATCAAACAAATAAAAAATCAATATTCTATTACAATTCCGATTTTTTATACTTTTTTAAAAAAAGAGGATGTAGTATATGTTTTAAATGCATACTATAATCATTTTTTTCAAATTAATAAATCCTATTTTACAAAAATAATTAAAAAATTTACTGAATGTTTTTGTGCAAATGATTTTTTTCAAAATACTCTTGAAGAAAATGTATGTTATAAAAGAATTTCATCTTTTGTTTTTCAAAATCAATTAGTTAAAAAAGCAAAAAAAATCTGTAGAAATATTTTATTACCTGAAGGAGAAGACATAAGAATACTTAAAGCTACATCGATTGTTTCAAATTTGAATATTGCAAAATGTACATTATTAGGTAATCCAAAGGTTATTTATAATATCATGCAAAAAGAAAATATTAAATTTTTAAATAATGTAGATATTATTGATCCTAAAAATGTTCAAAAAAAATATATTGATCAATTATTACATTTACGTTGTTCTAAAGGAATGACTAAAGAAATAGCATCTATTAGTGTTCGGGATAATATGACATTAGGTGCTTTAATTTTACAGAATAATGAAGTAGATGGATTAGTATGTGGTATTAAATATTCTACTGCTGATGTTTTACGAGCAGCATTACAAATCATTGGTGTTCTAAAAAATCAAAATAGTGAGTTTTCTTTGGTATCTTCTGTATTTTTTATGTTATTTAATAATTGTGTATTAGTATATGGGGATTGTGCGATTAATATTAGTCCAAATGCAGAACAATTATCTGAAATTGCTATTCAATCTGCTAATTTAGCATCTAAATTTTTTATTCAACCTAGAATAGCAATGCTTTCGTATTCTACTGGAATTTCTGGAGTAGGAGAAACAGTAGAAAAAGTTAGAAAAGCAACACAATTAGTTAAAAAAAGATGTCCTAATTTGGTGATTGATGGACCTATTCAGTATGACGCAGCAAGTAATTTATTAATTTCTCAAATTAAATCTTCTGATTCTATTTTAAAAGGCAATGCTAATGTATTCATTTTTCCTGATTTAAACTCTGGAAATATTACATATAAAGCTGTACAACAATCATCTGATATTATTTCGATTGGACCAATTTTACAGGGATTAAAAAAACCAATTAATGATTTATCTAGAGGGGCATCAATTAATGATATTGTATATACAATTGCAATTACAGCTATTCAAGCAGATCAATAGATTGTTAATATAAAAATTTATATATTTATTTCAATATTGCTATTTATGTTGCAACAACATGGGAATATGTATCCTTTTTTTTTTAAAGCAATAATATTTTTTTTAAAATATTGTACTTTTCCATGAATTAATCGAATTTTACAGGTTCCACAATATCCTTCTTGACATTGATAAGGAATATGAATATTTATGTATTTTAATAATATTAGTAATGGTATGTTATGTACATTATTTTTTATAGTATATATATGATTTTTGATTTTTATAATATATTTTTTTTTATAATTTAAATTTTTTAAATTCATGATTTGAGATTTCGCAATCAATTTGTCCAACTAAATAGGAACTCACTTCAACTTCTTGAGGAGCGGATTGTATATGATCTGATGTTAACCAATTATTAATCCAGGGTATTGGGTTATTGATTTTGGGAAAAATTTGTGGAAAATCAATGGTTTGCATTCTAATATTTGTAATATATTCTATATATTGATATAAAATTTTTTGATTTAATCCTAACATAGGACCATCTTGAAATAAATATCTTGACCATTCTTTTTCTTGATTAGCTGCTTGTTGAAATAAAGAAATGCATTTTTTTTTACAATTTTTAATTATTTTTTTCATTTCTGAATCATTTTCATGATTTTTAAGAATATCTAAAATATGTTGTGTACTAGTTAAATGTAAAGATTCGTCTCTAGCAATTAACCGAATAATTTTTGCATTTCCTTCCATAAGTTTTCTTTCAGCAAATGCAAAGGAACAAGCAAAACTTACATAAAAACGAATTGCTTCAAGTATATTAACACTGATTAAACAAAGATATAATGCTTTTTTTATAGACTTTAAGTTGACGATAATATTTTTATTATTATGATCTGTATAACAACCTTCTTTAAATAAATTCCAATAATGTACCATATTTATTAATTTATCATAATATTTAGATATGTCTTTTGCTCTTGTACAAATATTTTCATTAGAAATGATATTGTCAAATATTTCTGATGGAGAATGGATAATATTTCTTATGATATGTGTATAAGATCTTGAGTGAATAGTTTCTGAAAATGACCATGTTTCTATCCATGTTTCTAATTCTGGTAATGAAACAATGGGTAGAAATGCTATATTTGGGCTTCTTCCTTGAATAGAATCTAATAGTGTTTGATATTTTAAATTACTAAGAAAGATATGTTTTTCATTTTTTGATAATTTTTGAAAGTCAATTCGATCTTTAGATAAATCAATTTCTTCTGGTCTCCAAAAAAAAGATAATTGTTTTTCTATTAATTGTTCAAAGATAGCATATTTTTGTTGATCGTATCGAGCAATATTTACAGATTGTCCAAAAAACATTGGTTCTTTTAGTGGATTATTTTTTTTTCTAGAAAAAGTAGTATATGACATGATATGACCTAGGAAAATATATTAATATTAAGATATATATTTATAGGATACACGATCCATTATTACAATGATTATTTTTTTTACGTATATTATTTTCTTGTTCTTGTACGCCATCTCTAGTATTTTGATAATATAACGTTTTTATTCCTAAATTGTATGCTATTAACAATTCTTTTAGTAGTACTTTTATTGGTATTTTATTATTAAAAAATTTTTTTGGATCATAATTTGTATTTGCTGAAATGGATTGATCGATAAATTTTTGCATAATTCCAATTAATTCTAAATATCCAATATTATTTGGAAGACTCCATAACAATTCATATTGTTTTTTTAATTTTTGGTATTCTGGAACGACTTGTTTGAGCATCCCATCTTTGGATGCTTTAATAGTAATATATCCCCTTGGTGGTTCAATTCCATTTGTTGCATTAGAAATTTGTGAGGATGTTTCAGAAGGCATGATTGCTGATAGTGTTGAATTTCTTAATCCATATTTTTTAATGTTCTTTCTTAATTTATTCCAATTTAATTGGAGTGGAGTATTACATATATTATCTAAATCTTTTTTATAAGTATCTATTGGTAATAACCCTTTATAATAATTTGTTTGATAAAATAAAGAACAAGATCCCTTTTCTTTTGCTAATTTACAAGATGCTGTTAATAAATAATATTGAAGATGCTCGAAGGTAGTATGTGTCAATATATTAGCGCTACCGTCAGAATAGCGAACATTATTTTTTGCTAAATAGTATGCAAAATTTATAACACCAATACCTAAAGGACGTCTATTTTTTGCACTATTTTTTGCAGCAAGTATAGGATATTCTTGATAATCAATTATTTCATCCAATGCTCTTACTAATATTTCGGATATTTTTTTTAATTCAGATAGATTTTTAATCTTTCCTAAATTAATCGCAGATAATATGCATAATGCAATTTCAGCATTTTGATCATTTAAGTCATAAATGGGTTTTGTTGGTAATGTAATTTCTAGACATAAATTTGATTGTTTGATAGGTGCATATTTTGGGTTAAAAGCACTATGTGAATTACAATGATCTACATTTTGTATATAAATTCTACCAGTAGAAGTTCTTTCTTGCATAATTAATGAAAATAAATGAATAGCTTTAATTTTTTTTTTTCGAATGTTTTTTGTTTTTTCGTATTTTATATATAATTCTTGAAATTTTTTCTGGTCAGAAAAAAAATAATCATATAATCCTGGAACATCTGATGGACTAAATAATGTAATATATTCTTGATTTATCATTCTTTGATACATGATTTTATTAATTTGTACACAATAATCGATGTGTCGTACTCTATTTTCCTCAATACCTCTATTATTTTTTAAAATAATCAGATCTTCTACTTCTAAATGCCATATAGGGTAAAATAATGTAGCTGCTCCACCTCGTACTCCTCCTTGGGAGCATGATTTTACTGCAGTTTGGAAATGCTTATAAAATGGTATGCATCCTGTATGAAAGTTTTCTCCATTTCTAATAGAACTACCGATAGCTCGTATTTGCCCTACGTTAATTCCAATTCCAGCGCGTTGTGAAACATATTTTACAATAGAACTTGCAGTAGCGTTAATAGAATTTAAACTGTCTGCACATTCAATAAGTACACATGAACTAAATTGTTTAGTGGGAGTACGTACTCCAGACATAATAGGTGTTGGTAGAGAAATTTTAAATGTAGAAATAGCATTATAAAAATCTTTAATATATTGCATTCTTGTATGGTGGGGATAGTTAGAAAATAAACATGCGGATATCAGAATGTATAAAAATTGAGCACTTTCATAAATTTTTCCATTAACTCTATTTTGTACTAAATATTTTCCTTCTAATTGCTTGACTGCAGAATAAGAGAAATTCATATCACGTGTATGATCAATAAAACTATCCATAATGTGATATTCTTCTTTTGAATATTTTTTAAGCAATTCATGATCATATTTTTTTAATTGTACCATTTTTTTAACGTGTTTATATAGAGTAGGTGGGTTAAAGTTACCATATGCTTTTTTCCTAAGCATTAAAATAGATAATCTTGCTGCCATATATTGATAATCCGGATTTTCTTGTGAAATCAGGTCTGCAGTGACTTTTATTATAATATCATGAATTTGTATAGTTGTAATATTATGATAAAATTGTATTTGAGCATGTGATATTATTCGAGATATTGAAATAGAATTTAATCCTTTTGCTGACCATTGGAGTACTTTTTTAATTTTATTTAAATTTATGGGTTCTTTTTTTCCATTTTTTTTTTCTACTAATAATGTTTGATTTATCATAAAAACCTAATTTTTTATTTTCAAGATAATAAAGTTCAATATATTTAATAAGATGTTTTAATATTATTTTTAGAAATTTTTTGTACTGCTACTACTTTTTCATTTTTCGTAGTTCTTATCAAAATAACACCTTGTGTGTTTCTACCTAATATTCTAATTTCTGCTACTCTAATTCGTACTAGTGTACCAGCATTAGTAATAATTACAATATGATCAGATTCTATTACTTGTATTGCGCTAATTACAACACCATTTTTTTTAGTAATTTTAATAGATCGAATACCTTTAATAGCTCTAGATTTTATTGGAAAATATTGTATTTGAGTTTTTTTTCCATATCCATTTTCTGTGACTGTTAGGATAGTTCCATCTTGATGTGGTACTAATAATGATACTACTTGATCATTTTGATCTATATTAATACCTTTAATTCCATATGCTGTTCTTCCCATTTTTCGCACTGTTTTTTCAGAAAAATGTACTACTTTACCTTGTTTGCTAAATAGCATAATATTATTCATACCATTTGTTAGTGCTACTCCAATCAATTCATCACCTTCTTTTAGATTAATTGCTATCATCCCTGTAGATCTTGGTTTTTTAAAAGTATTTAGAGAAGTTTTTTTTACAATTCCGTATGCTGTTGACATAAAAACGTTTTTGTTTTTTATAATTTTATTTAGGTTTAAAATAGCTGTAATTCTTTCTTTGTGATTTAAAGGAATTAAATTAATAATTGGTTTTCCGCGGGCGTGCCTACTGGATTCTGGTAATTGATACACTTTCATTCTATATAAAATTCCCTGATTTGAAAAACATAAAATCGTATCATGTGTATTAGCTACTAACAATGTTTCTATACAATCTTCTTCTTTTATTTTTGCTGTAGAACGTCCTTTACCACCACGATGTTGTGCTTCATAATCTGATAATGGTTGATATTTTACATATCCTGAATGAGATAAAGTAACTACTACATCTTCTTTTGTAATCATATCTTCAATATTGACTTCAGTATTATTTTGAATAATTTCTGTTTTTCTATTGTCTCCAAATTTTTTTTGAATACTTTTAAGTTCTTTTGTTATACTATGTAATAGATTTTGATGATTATTTAAAATTTTTGATAATGAAGAAATTTTTTTTAATAGTTCTTTATATTCTTCAATAATTTTTTTATTTTCTAGATTTGTTAATCTATGTAATTTTAATTCTAAAATAGATTGAATTTGTATTTCACTAAATTTATATTGATTATCAGAATTATTATTTTGTTGTTTTTGATCATCTATGAAGTGATTATAAAAGATTTTTTCATGCATTTTCCATTTTTTTAATAATAATTTTTCTTTTACTATTTTTTGTGTTTTAGATTCTTTAATAATTTGAATAATATGATCAATATTTTTTATTGCAATCGATAATCCTTGTAAAATATGTGCTTTTTTTTTAGCGCGTTTTAATTCAAATATACTACGTCTCGTAATAATATTTTCTCTATGTAATATAAAACATTTTAGTATATCTTTTAAAGACATGACTTTGGGTTGTCCATGGTATAATGCTACCATATTAATTCCAAATGATATTTGCATCTGGGTTAGTACATATAATTTATTTAATAATATTTCTTTTATAACATCTTTTTTAATTTCAATGACAATTCTCATACCTTCTTTATCAGATTCGTCTCTTAATGTATGAATACCTTCAATTTTTTTTTCTTTGATTAATTCTGCAATTTTTTCCATTAAAATTGCTTTATTAACTTGGTAAGGTAATTCGTATATTACAATGGATTCTCGTTTATTTTTAAAGTGTTTTTCAATTGTATATCTAGCACGAATATAAATTTTGCCTTTTCCAGTGCGGTATGCGTTTTCAATACCTTCAGCATTACTAATAATACCAGATGTTGGAAAATCTGGACCTGGTAAATAGTACATCAGTTCTTTTAATGAAATATTTTTGTTATTAATATATGCTAAACAAGCATTAATGACTTCGTTAAGGTTATGTGGTGGAATATTAGTTGCCATCCCTACTGCAATACCTGATGATCCATTAATTAATAAGTTAGGTATTTTAGTTGGTAGAATTTCTGGTATTTTTTCTGTTTCGTCATAGTTTGGTAAAAATTCTACGGTATTTTTATCTAAATCTTCTAATAATTCATGTGCTATTCTTGACATTCTAATTTCTGTATATCGCATAGCAGCTGCTGAATCACCATCTATGGAACCAAAATTACCCTGTCCTTCGATTAATACATATCTTAATGAAAAATTTTGTGCCATTCTAACTATAGCATCATAAACTGCGGAATCTCCATGTGGATGATATTTTCCAATAACATCACCTACTACACGAGCAGATTTTTTATATGGTTTATTCCAATCATTACCTAAAATTTTCATTGCAAATAATATTCTTCTATGTACTGGTTTCAATCCATCTCTAACATCTGGTAATGCTCTTCCTACAATTACAGACATTGCATAATCTAAATATGAAGATTTCAATTCTTTTTCAATATCAATTTTTTGAATATTCTTAGGAATATCTTGCATATATTGATTTTCTCTTAAAATTAAATATATAATTTTATTGAATATATAATGATTTTATATTAAACATAATACATGAAATCAAAAAATAATAATTTTATTTTTATAATTATTATTTTAATAATAGTGTATTTTATAATTTTAAACACTTAGAAAAATATTATTTATATTATAGGATATTTATGAAAGATACAGAAAAATTATTAATTATAGAATTATTTAATAAATTACGTAATATTGAAAATCAAACTCCTGAAAAGGATTCTGCGGCAGAAAAGATGATTGATGATTTATTAAAAAATCATCGTAATGCCACTTATTATATGGTACAAACTTTATTAGTACAAGATATTATTATTAAAGAATTAACTGAAAAAATTAAAAATTTGGAAAATAAAATATGTAAAATGAATTATCGTTCTGAATTTTTATCTGGTGAGGTAAAAAATAATATTGCAAATTCTGTTAGAAGAGATGATGTATTAAATAAAAAAAATATATTTTCTAACCAAAATGTACAAAATGATTCTCAAGATTTAAAAAATAGTTATACTCATCATGCAAATCAACCTGTTCATAATACCAATAAAATATCTAGTTTTCTTGGAAATGCTTTACAAACAGCAGTAGGTGTTGCTGGAGGAATTGTTGCAGGAAATATGTTATCTGATTTTTTTCATCATGGGCAGGATTTAAACCATAACACGCAAGATATCAATAGTGATCATACTCAAGATTCTGAAAATCATACTAATATTGATCCTGTTCATAATAATTTTGTAGGTTCACATCATTTAAATGATTCTGTAAATAATGATACACCAGATACGAGTGATCATGATGATGTAGAAGACTTTGATAATAATGTTTCAGACATAGAAGATGATACAGATTATTTTGGTTTATAAATGGAATAATATAATCTTATAGTTTTTAAAATTATTAAAACCAGAATAAAAGATTTTATTACTGGTTTTAATAAATTATATATTTACTGATAGTATTTTTTTAGTCCTTCTTCAGATGGATGTATACTAGTTTTTCCGGTTTCCCAATTTGCTGGACAGACATCTCCATGTTTTTCATGAAATGTAATAGCATCTACCATTCTTAGAATATCTTTAATATTTCTTCCAAATGGTAAGTCGTTAATAACTTGATGTCGAATAATCCAATTTTTATCAATTACAAATGTTGCTCTTAATGCAATTCCCATGTTAGGATGTGTAACATCATATGAATCTTGTATTTCTCCTTTAATATCTGAAACCATAGTATAATTAATTTTTCCAATTCCACCTTTCTGAATAGAAAGATTTTGCCATGCTTTATGTACAAAAACAGAGTCTTTAGAAACTCCAATAATTTCTGTGTTTCTTTTTTTAAATTCAGGATATAATTCGTTAAATGAAATAATTTCTGTTGGGCATACAAAAGTAAAATCCATTGGCCAAAAAAATAATACAGTAAATTGATTTTTAATATTTTGTTTAAAATTAAATTCATTAATAATATTACCATTCTTTAATATTGCTGGAGCGACAAAGTTAGGTGCTGTTTGGGTTACTAAATTCATTTTTCCTCTTTAATATGAATATGGAAAATCATATACTATAATTTATTATATTTGATATTATATGAATTACAAAAATGTCTTTTAGTATTTTTTAAAAATATATGTATGGTCAAGTTATGAACAATATTATTTTTAATTGGAAAGATTTATTTTACAAAGAAAAAAATAAATTATTCAAAATATTACATAGAGTTAATAAAAAACGACTAAGTACAATGATTTTTCCAAGTAAGGAAAATGTTTTTAACGCTTTTTATTATACTCCTTTTCATAAAATAAAAATTGTTATTATCGGACAAGACCCATATCATCAACGAAACCAAGCAAATGGACTATCTTTTTCAGTAAATTATAATTGTAAAATTCCTCCTTCTTTAAAAAATATTTATAAGGAGATTATTAATGATTTACTTTTACCGAAAAATTATTACGATCATGGATGTTTATATCATTGGGCTCATCAAGGTGTTTTATTATTAAATAGTATTTTAACTGTTGAATTAGGAAAGCCAAAATCGCACATATTGTATGGTTGGTCTGATTTTACTGATGCTATTATTTATTATATTAGTAAATATTTGGATAATATTATTTTTGTATTATGGGGAAAGTATGCTCAACAAAAATCGTATATTATTAATCATAATAGACATTATGTGTTGTGTGCTGCACATCCTTCTCCATACTCAGCAAATTTAGGGTTTTTTGGTTGTCGGCATTTTTCGGAAATCAATAAAATTTTATTATTGCACAATAAAATTCCTATTTTTTGGTAATAAAATTTTTATTTGATATCATTATTGTTTATTTTTTTTTGGAATACTTGAATATTATTAGATAGTGATTTTTTTGTTAGTTTAATACCTTCTATAATAGAGTGTTGTTCTATTTTTTGTTTTTTTGCTATTTCAAATATATTCTTGAATTTATTAATTATATTAGATATTTTTTTTATGAAAACGCTTAAATTCTCTTTTTGTAATTGCAACATTTTATTTTCAGATTTTTTTTTTATGTTTTCAGTATTTGCTTGTTTTCGTAATTGAAGTTCTTTTTTTTTTTTTTTTAATACTAAAAGTTTTTCTTTTAATATTTGTATTTGAATTTTTAGATGTTGTTTTTGTACTTTTGATTCTTTTTGCATATTTTCTTTGTTATTGTTCATATAATTTGATTTTTTATTCTGTTAAATAATATGTTTTATTATAAGGTTTTTTATTGGTTTATTCAATAACATATAACACATTTTATTTTTATAGATGAAAATAGGAAATATGTAGATTATGAATATAGAATTTAAATGGATTGCAATTTTAGGATATCCTCGTAACGAACATTTATTTTTTACACATCAGATATTATATAATTGGTTAAAAAAAAAAGGATATAATGTTGTTATTGAATATAGTATTTCAAAGTTTGTTAATATTAAATCTGCTAAAATATTTACTTTTGTGGAGATTGGAGAGCAATGTGATTTAGGTATTGTAATAGGAGGAGACGGAAATATGTTGTATGTTTCAAGAATGTTATCTTCGTACCCTATTAAACTAATTGGAATTAATTGTGGTAACTTAGGATTTTTAACTGACTTACAACCCAAAAATATGTTTTTGGGATTATTTGATATTTTATCAGGAAATTTTTTTTTAGAGAAACGATTTTTATTAGAAGTATCAGTAGAAAATCAAAAGATTAAAAAAAAAAGTGTTGCTGTAAATGAGGTGATGATATCGTCAATCAAAAAATCGTACATGATGAGTTTAAAAGTGTATTTAGATAATCAATTTGCTTTTTATCAACGTTCTGATGGAATAATGATTTCTACTCCTACTGGTTCTACTGGTTATTATTTGTCAGCGGGAGGTGCAATTTTATCTCCTACTTCGGAAGTAATATCTATAATTTCAATTTTACCACATACTTTATCATCACGTCCTATTATTATTAATAATAATACCGTTATTATGATTAAGTTATTTAATTCTGAGAATAACTTTGAAATTAGTTGTGATAGTCAGGTTATTTTACCTATTAAACATGAAAATAAAATTTTTATTTATAAAAGTAAATATTATATTAATTTAATTCATCCAAAAAGTTATCATTATTTAAAAGTTTTAAGAAAGAAATTAGATTGGTTTAAAAATTTTTTTTAAGTAATTAATATTTTTATTTAATTTGTTATATTTTTATTTTTTATTGTGCATGTATTTAAGATTGTGAATATATGAATATTGAATTTTTATTTGGAGCTGGCGGGATTTGAACCCGCGTCCAAAATATCTAATACTATAGTACTACATGCTTATTCTTTTAATTGATTTAGTATTTTAATATAAAAGAAAATATTATTTAAATACCTATCTCAGTTTTTTAATTCATATAAATTCTGAGAATAATTTATTATGAATACTCTTTTTATTCAACCTTTATAGTATATGATTTTTAAAAGAGTACTAAAAATCAAAAAGGGCTTTATTAGTGTTTTAAGCTGCTAAAGCGTATTTTTCTTGTTTTGCATTTATTAATTTACGGTTTTTATCGAGGCAACCGTACCTCGGCATGCACTGATAGTTTTTAGAAGATTTTGTCGAATCCAATATCAGCCCCCTATCTATTCTATCATATAGTATTATAATAATACTAATTAAATTAAAAAGTCAATAAAATATTTCTTACTTCCATAAAAATAATATTTAATTTTTATAATATTTATTTTATAATACTATGAATAGTTTGTATTTTGTTACAAAAAGGTACATTATGCATATAAAAAAGATTATTCAAAAACAAATTAGTGAAAATACCATTTTAATTTATATGAAGGGCTCTCCAGAATCTCCAAGTTGTGGTTTTTCAGCTAAAGCAGTAGAGGCATTGTCAAGTTGTGGTGTATCATTTGCATATGTGGATGTATTAGAAAATGAAAATATTCGTTCTTTTTTACCTCAATATTCCAATTGGCCGACCTTTCCTCAGCTTTGGGTAAAAGGAGAATTAATTGGAGGATGTGATATTATATTAAAAATGTTAGAAAATGGAAAATTAAAAAAAATTTTATTGAGTGCAACACAGAAAAATTAATTATTTATTAAAATTTAATTAGATTAATAAAATGTTATTTTTATTAATCTAATACTTTTTATTTAATAATTAAAATATTTTTTTGGTGGCCATCCTCCAAGTTTTTTCCATTGATTAATTAATTTACAAAATAATTTTGCAGTTTTTATAGTATCATATAGTGCAGAATGTGCCTGATGATTATCAAATGGTATTTTGAAGTATTGACAGGCTTTAGATAATACTGTTTGTCCTACAGCTAATCCACTTAATGTTGCTGTATCAAAAGTTACAAATGGATGGAATGGATTATTGGTTATTTTACATCTTTTAGCAGCTTCCATTAAAAAATTATGATCAAATGTTGCATTATGAGCTACAATAATACTTTTTTTACATTGATGATATTGCATATCTTGAGATACAATATCAAAAATACATTTTAGTGCATATTCTTCGTCAACTGCTTGTCTTAAAGAACTAAATAGATTGATTTTGTGTAAAATCATAGATTGTTTTTCAATTATTGCACCAAGGAATGGTTTAATATGAAAATGTATTGTTCTTAAATTTTCTAACCATCCTTGTTGATTCATTTTTAATGTAATGACTGCGATTTCTAGTAAAGCATTCATTTTATGGTCAAATCCTGTAGTTTCAATATCTATCACTACAGGATAAAAATTTCGAAATCTATTTTTTAATAAATTATATTTTTTTTGTATATTCATATATTAATTTTAATTGTTAAAATATATTATATTTTATACAAAATTTTTATTTATTTTTATAAACAATTTGATAAGTTTTATTACATATCATTCTAACTTTGGTAATTATTGTACGATGTAACATAATCATAATGATATTATTGAGAATACGTATCATGTATTATATTATTTAAAGATATATATTTAAATTTTGAATTATTAATTTTATATGTAAAATTGTATATTATTAATCATATATGATAAATATTATTTTTTATATTTATAGATTGTATTAATTTATTCTTTTGGTATTATATTTTTATTGTGATTATTTTTATGAAAGTGAGTATTTTTTAATTATATAATATATTAATGATATTGAAAGTGATATATTTTTATTTTAGGGATCTTTATGAGTTTAAAATGTGGTATTATCGGTCTTCCAAATGTTGGAAAGTCTACGTTATTTAATATTTTAACAAAATCTAAAATACCAGCAAAAAATTTTCCATTTTGTACTATTGATCCCAATATTGGCATTTCACCTGTTTTTGATGATCGATTATCTTTAATATCAGAAATTATACATCCAGAAAATATTGTAACATCTTACGTAAAATTTATAGATATTGCAGGATTGGTTAAAGGAGCTGCTAAAGGATCAGGATTAGGTAATGAATTTTTAAGTCATATTAGAACAGCTGATGCTATTATTCATATAGTACGTTGTTTTGAAGATCCTAATATTATTCATGTACATAATAAAATATCACCTGCATATGATATTGAAGTAGTTAATATGGAATTGATTTTATCAGATCTACAAATTTGTGAAAAAGAATTATTAAAATTAAAAAACCAAAAAAATAATATTGATATTGAACATGAAAAAAAAATAAAGATTTTACATATTTGTTTAAAGAATTTACAAAATTGTAAAATGATTAGGGCAGTATTTTTTAATGAAAAAGAACTAGAGTTAATTAATTATTGTAAATTTATTACATTAAAACCAATTTTATATCTTGCAAATGTTTTAGAAAATAACAATAGTATAAAATATTTTAATCAATTATTGAATTCTAATGCTGTTTTTAAAAATACTGTTATATCTGTTAATATTTTATCAGAATCTCATAAAAAAAATTCTATAGTATCAAAAAATAAAAATTTTTTAAATTTTACAAAAAATACAAGTTTCAAAATTCATACCATAATTAATTCTGCATATCATTTATTAAAATTACAAACTTTTTTTACTGTTGGAAAAAAAGAAGTACGTGCATGGGAAATTCATAAAGGTACAACAATTCTTGAAGCTGCTAAAAAAATTCATTCTGATTTTAAAAGAGGATTTATTAGAGCTCAGGTAATTAGTTATATAGATTTTATTAATTGTAACGGAGAAAATAAAGCAAAGGCATTAGGTAAAATACGATTAGAAGGTAAAAAATATATTGTTCAAGATGGAGACATTATTAAATTTTTATTTAAAGTATAATTTTTTAGAGAAGAAAGAAATAGCTATTCTTCTCTAATAAATTATTTATGTAATTAAAATTTTTTTTAGTTTTTCAAAGTTTGGTTTCATGTAGTGTGATAATATAGGTAATTTAGATGGTATTTTTAGTTTTTCAGGTAACGGAACAGTAATATTTAATATATCATCTACAACATTTTTAAATTTTGCTGGATGTGCTGTACCAAAAAATAGTCCATATTCATTAGATTGTAATTGATTTTTAAGTAATTTATATGCTATTGCTGCATGTGGTTCAGAAATATATCCCATATTTTTTAATTGAATTAATGTTTTACAGGTTACATTATCTGATATACTTCCATATCCTAGTTGATTTAATTTCCATTTTTTTCGGTGAAATAATTCCTCTACTCTTGGCCAATTATTAGGACGACTAATATCCATTGCATTAGATATTGTGGAAATACAGTTATATGGTTTCCATTTTCCAGTTTTTAAAAATCTAGGAACGGTATCATTAGTGTTTGTTGCAGCAATAAATGATTTTATAGGAAGACCCATGGATTTTGCTAGTAAACCTGCTGTTAAATTTCCAAAATTTCCACAAGGTACTGAAATTACTATATTATTACGATGTTTTTTGGGAATTAATGCATATGCTTCAAAATAATAACATATTTGCGCTAATAATCTACTAATATTAATAGAATTAGCAGAGTTTAAACCTGTGTTTTTTTTTAATTGATGATCATTAAATGCTTGTTTCACTAATGTTTGACATTCATCAAAACTACCATCTATTGCAATTGTTGTAATATTATGCCCTAATGTACAAAATAATGTTTCTTGTAATTTACTAATTTTTCCTTCCGGATATAGTATAACCACTCGAATATTTTTAGATTTATAAAAAGCATGCGCGACGGCTGCTCCAGTATCTCCTGAAGTTGCTGTTAAAATTGTTATAATTTCGTTATTTGTATTTAAATGAGATAGTATTCTTTCCATAAATCTAGCACCAAAATCTTTAAATGCTAGTGTAGGTCCATGAAAAAGTTCACAACATGATATATTATCAGTCACTGGAGCGATTTTTGGGCCTGGAAATGAGAATGCGTGGTATACATATTTTTTTAAATCGTTAATACTGATTTCATTTCCTATTAGCATAGATAGTATTTTAACACTACGTGTTAAAAAATCCATTTCGATCATGGCATCTAATTCTTTTGCTTTCAAAATAGGTAAATCTATTGGAAAGAATAATCCTTGATGTTCTCCTAATCCCATTTTTACTGCTTTTAAAAAACTTACCTGTTCATAATGATTCTTTAAATTATATAATTTCATGGATATTATACTCCTATATTTCTTGTTCCTTTTGTATCTACATTACAAATATGAACAAATCCGTGTTTATTTTTTAGATAATGTTTTGATAACCATATTGATATTTTATTTGCTGATGTTTCATTTTCACATATTACAAAGATTGTTGGTCCTGATCCGGATATTCCAAAATTAATTGCTCCTAAATCTAATATATTTTTTTTGATATTAGTAAAATTTTGAATTAATGGTATACGATATGGTTCTGCAAGAATATCTTTCATTAATGTATATGCTAATTTTTCTTGTTTTGTATAAGATGCATGTATAAATCCTGCTAATAATTTACTGTGTTCAATACAAATTTTTTTATTATATTGTAAAGGTAATATTGATCTTGCTTGTGATGTTGATATTTTTATTCCTGGCCAAGCAACAATCCAAATCCAATTTTTAAAAAAGGGAATTGATTGGCTAATAATATTATTTTCATTTATTATTAATTGTAAACCTCCGTAGTAGCATGGAGCAACATTATCATAATGTATTTCTCCAGATATTTCACCTTCAATTTTTCCCATTAATTTCAGTAATTGTTGTTTATTTAGAGGTTTTTTGCAAAATTCATTGATAGCTACTAAAGTTGCTACAATGGAACATGCGCTAGAACCCAGTCCAGAACCAATAGGCATATTTTTTTCTAATAGAATTGAAATAGGTATTTTTTTTCCAATAATTGTACAAAAATGATTCCAACATTTCCAAATAATATTTTCTTGAATATTTTTTGGAAGTTGAAATGCAAACTTTCCTATGTTTGTCAAGGAAAAAGTGTGATTTTTTTTTACAATTACACAATCTCCTAACTTTTTTCCATCTTTCGGTGAAATAGCAACTCCGAGTGTATCAAAACCGACATTGATATTTCCGATAGAAGCAGGTGCATAAATTTTTATCATATTTATATTCCTAATAATTATGATAATATTTGTAATAAATCAGAAAAAATTCCAGCAGCTGTGACATTATTTCCAGCACCATAACCTCTTAATACTAATGGTATTGGTTGATAATAATTACTATATATAGTAAGTGCATTTTCTCCATTTTTAACATTATATAATGGGTTTGTTTTATCTACTTCGATGAGTTTAACCTGGCAAATGCCTCCTGATTGAATGTTTCCAATATATCTTAAAACTTTTTTATTTTTTTTAGCTTTTTTTGACTTTTCAAGAAAAATTTTATTTATTTTTTGTAATTCTTTAAAAAATATTTTTTCATCATTAATATCAAAAAATTCTTTAGGTAATATTGGTTGAATATCAATATCTTTTAATTCTAAAGGATATCCTGCTTCTCGAGCAATAATTAATAATTTTCTAGCAACATCAATTCCAGATAAGTCATCTTTTGGATTGGGTTCGGTAAATCCTAATTTTTGTGCCATTTTTGTAGATTCTGTAATTGATACTCCTTCTTCTAATTTTCCAAAAATATACGATAACGATCCTGAAAGTATTCCTTGAAAGCTAATGAGTTTATCTCCTGCATAAAATAAATTTCTTAATGTTGTAATGACTGGTAATCCAGCACTAACATTAGTTTCGTATAAAAATTTTTTATTTACTTTAATAGCTATTTTTCTAATTTTTTTATATTCATTCCAATGATTTGTATTTGCTTTTTTATTTGGTGTGACAATATGAATTTTATTCGAAAGAATTTTATCATAGGAATCAGATATTTTTTGACTTGCAGTACAATCTATAATTACTGGATTATATAAATATTTTTTCTTTGCATATTGAATAATTGTTTTTATACAGAATGGTTTTTGATTTTGGTAAAAATTTTTTCTCCAATCATCTAGTCTAATACCATGGAGATTTATAAACATATTTTTTGAATTTGCAATACCACATATTTTAAACTTTATATTTTTGTTTTTTAACCAAAATTTTTGTTTTGAAAATTGTTGTATTAAAGCAGAACCAACACCTCCAATACCTATTAAAAATATTTCAAGAATATTTTTTTTGTTAAAGAGACGATCGTGTATTATTTTAATTTTTTTTATAATATTTTTGGTATTGGTAATAATGGAAATAGAATTTTGAGATATATGATTAATAATATTAAAATTATTCATATTACTATATTGTATAGCATACATAATTTTTTTAATAATTTTATTGTCATTTTTAATATTATTACCAATCACTGATATTACTTTAATATTTTTTTCAATTTTTATAATCTCTATAATTTTATTATCAATTTTGTTTTTTAATGTATGATATAGTAGTTCTTGAATTTTTTGATATTTTTCCCCAATTATATAAAACGTATATATATTTTGCAGATGTGAATATTGAGTTAGTAATATCTGTATTTTAGATTCAAAAAATATTAAAAAAATTTTTTTTGTTATTACATGACTTTCATAAGTTTTTAATATTTTAATTTGAACCATAATGATTTTATCAAGATATGTGATACCTTTAATTTTGTTTTTTAAATGATTTTTTTGTTGTTTTTCAATAATTGTTCCTTCATTGTTTGGAGCAGATGTGTTTTTTATAACACATTTTATATTGTTTTTGAATAACGGTAAAATTGTTTTTGGATGTAATACTTTTGCTCCAAAGTAAGATAATTCAATTGCTTCTTCGTAAGATAGTGATTTTAATAATTTTGCTTTTTTAGATATTTTAGGATCTGTTGTATATACACCATCTACATCAGTCCAAATTTCACAAGTATGTGCATTTAAACATACTGCAAGTATTGCAGCAGAATAATCTGATCCATTTCTTCCTAATGTTACTAATTGATTTTTTTGATTTCCAGCAATAAAACCTGCCATTAGTATAATTGTTTTTTTAAGAGGAATATTTTTTTTAAAATTGTTTTGTGTTTCTTGAAGTTCTACTGTTGCATGTAAAGGATTTCCTGTTGCTATAATTGTTTTTATTGGATCAATAACAAATATAGAAAAATTTTTCAGTATTAATAGTTCTTTCATAATAATTATGGATATTCGCTCACCAATAGAAATAATCTTTGCATAAATATAATTGATATCTTCTTGTGTATTTTGAATATCCTGAATTATTTCTTGTATTTTTTGCAGAATATTATTAACTTTATTTAATATTTTTTGATATGGAAAGTGTATTTGAAAATTTTGTATTTCATAAATAATGTTATTAAAAATTTTTTTTAAAGATATAAATATGTTTTCTGATGATTGATTACATTGAATATTTTCAATAATTTCGGATAAATAATTAGTTACTTTTGCTGGAGCAGATAATACAACAGATACTGATGTATCTTTTGTTTTATTTTTAATAATTTCAGAAACATGTAAAAATTTCTTTGCATTTGATAATGACGTGCCACCAAATTTAAGGGTTTGCATTGAATGTTTATTTCCTTAATGATAAATTAAAAATTTCAATCATTTTTATTTTTTAAAGACTCATTTTCTTATCAAAATTTTTATGTTTTATGATAAAAATTATTATCTTATTCAATATTTTGTATAAATATACAATTTATATACTATAAAAATATCATACATGAAAATAAGAAATTTGTTATATATGTGAAGAAGAAATCATATTTATAGTTTGTTTTGTATGATATAAGACATTGAAATTATTCTGTATTTTATATATTTTATATACATATTTATTGCATTATTATACTGATGATATATTTTTTTTGAAATATATTTATTTTAAATGATATATTATTAATAAAATAATTATTGTATAAATTGTGAACATATGTAATTTTTTATTTTATATTTTATATTTTATATTATAGGATTTTTATGTATCACGGTACTCATGTTATAAAATTTGCACTAGGTGTAGAATATGATGGTAGTTATTATCATGGATGGCAAGAACAAAAATCAGGTATTGCAAGTATTCAAGAAGAAGTGGAAAAAGCAATTTCTATTATTGCTAACCATAAAATAAAAGTATTTTGTGCAGGAAGAACAGATTCTAAAGTCCATAGCTTAGGACAAGTAATACATTTTTATACTACTGCTATTCGTAAGAATATTTCTTGGATACTTGGTATTAATAGTTATTTACCGAATAGTATTTCTATACAATGGATTAGAAAAGTATCTCAATTATTTCACGCAAGATATAGTGCAGTATCACGTTGTTATAGATATATTATTTATAATAATAAATTTCGATCTCCTATTTATTATAATAAAACAACACATATTCATCATAATTTAAATGTAGAAAATATGTATAAAGCAAGTCAATTGATTCTTGGAGAACATGATTTTACTTCATTTAGATCTAGTACATGTCAAGCTTGTACAACATATAGAAAAATTGTATATATTAATGTTTCTAAATTTCATAATTTTGTTTTTATTGATATTAAAGCAAATTCTTTTTTACAATATATGGTACGAAATATTGTAGGATGTTTAATTGAAATTGGAAAAATGAAAAAAAATTTTGAATGGATAAAATATGTTTTAGAAAAAAAAAATCGTTTATTTTGTGCACCTACTGCTATTGCAAATGGTTTGTATTTATTTACAATCAATTATCCTAGTTATTTTAATATACCATCTATTTATTTTTAGAATATTTGATATTGTTATAATTATATTAAATTTATATGTACATAATATATTTTATTTTAAATACTATTTTATATCTTAATTAATAATACGAGAATTCTATGGATGCCAATGTTTTTGATTTTTTTTTAAAAAATAATAATAAAATATTTAATCATGTAAAAAATACTCTTAATATTATTAATAATTTAGAACGTTCTTTTCAAAAGCTATCAGATAAAGAATTAAAAAAAAAACTATTTTTTTTAAAAAAAGTTTAAAATATGGAAAGTCATTAGAAGAATTATTACCTGAAGCATTTGCAACTGTTCGAGAAGCTAGTAAAAGAGTATTCAATATGCGGCATTTTGATGTTCAGATATTAGGTGGAATTTTTTTATATAAAAATTATATTACAGAAATGAAAACAGGCGAAGGAAAAACTTTAACAGCTACTTTACCTGCATACTTATATGCATTAAAAGAACGTGGTGTACATATAATTACCATGAATGAATATTTAGCAACACGGGATGCGAAAAAAAATAAACAATTATTTGAATTTCTTGGTTTAACTGTGGGTCTTAATATTTCTGGTCTTTCTCTTGAATTAAAAAAAAAAGCATATTTTTCTGACATTACTTATGGTACAAATAGTGAATTTTGTTTTGATTATTTACGAGATAATATGATTTTTCATACAAAACATCGTGTTCAAAGAGATTTATATTATGCTTTACTTGATGAAGTTGATTCTATTTTAATTGATGAAGCACGAACGCCATTAATTATTTCTGGTGTATTATATGAAAATACTAATATTTATAACACGATTAATAACTTAATTAAATATTTTCCTAAAACGGTTGGATATGATGCGCAATTTGTAAAAAATTCTGGAGACTATGTTATAGATTGGAAATCTAAACAAATTATTTTAACGGATCAAGGTTTAATTCGAATTGAAAAATTACTTGTTAAAAATAAATTAATTACTACACCTTCTTCTTTGTATTTAGTAAATAATATTATCTTGATTAAATATTTTATTTCTGCTTTACGTGCACATATTTTTTTTAAAAAAGATATAGATTATATTGTCAAAGAAAGAAAAATTATTATTGTTGATGAACATACTGGTCGTATGGTTCCAAATAGGAGATGGTCAGATGGATTACATCAAGCCATAGAAGCTAAAGAAAAAGTATCTATATTACATGAAACGCAAACATTAGCATCCATGACTTTACAAAATTATTTTAAATTATATAAGTATCTTTCTGGTATGACAGGTACTGCAATGACTGAAGCATTTGAATTTAAAGTTATTTATAATATAAAAACAGTTGTGATTCCTACTAATTGTCTCATGATACGTAAAGATCTCTCAGATGTATTATATGTTACAGAAAAAGAAAAAATTAATGCAATTGTTAAAGATATTCAAAATTGTCTGTTAAACAAAAGACCAGTATTAGTAGGAACAATATCGATTCAAAAGTCAGAAATACTTTCTCAACAATTAACGAAGTTAAATATTAAACATAATGTCTTAAATGCAAAATTTTATAAAAAAGAAGCTAAAATTATTTCTCAAGCTGGTCAGTTAAATGCTGTGACAATTTCTACTAATATGTCTGGTAGGGGAACAGATATTGTATTGGGAGGAGAAATACAAAAAAGAGAAGATTGTACTTCTGATATTGAATATGAAAAAAAAAAAAAAATATGGAAAAAAAGACATGATTTAGTTGTTTTTTCTGGTGGTTTACATGTGATTGGTACCGAAAGACATGAATCACGACGTATTGATAATCAATTAAGGGGTAGAGCAGGAAGACAAGGAGATCCAGGTTCTTCTCGTTTTTATTTATCTATGGAAGATGTTTTAATGAAAATTTTTATCCCAAGAAATATAAAAAATATTATTCAAAAATATAATTTAACATACGGAGAACCTATACAACATAATTGGATTAATCATTTTATTTTGTATGCACAAAAAAAAATAGAAAATAATAATTTTGAAATTCGTAAACAATTATTAGAATATGATAATATTTTAAATATTCATAGAAATATAATATATTTTTTAAGAAACTATATATTAGAGATGAAAGATATAAAAGTATTAATAAAAAATTATTTATTTATAAATATATGTAAAATAATTCATAAAAATTGTCTAGAAAAATCTTTTTTAAAAAAAAAACAAATTTTTAGAATTATCAATATTTTAAAAGAAGATTTTCATATAATATATCGTTTTTCTTATAATAACAGTAATTATTACTATATTTCTCCTAGAGATTTTTGTAAAAAAATTTATCAATTTATTAAATATTCTTATTGTGCTAAAGAGAGAAAAATTGGATTTTCTACAGTTAGAAAATTTGAAAAAACTATTATGTTAAGTACTTTAGATTTGTTTTGGATAGAGCATTTATCTTTTATGGATTATTTACGAAAAGGAATACATTTTCGAGGATATGCACAAAAAGATCCTAAACAAGAATATATTAAAGAAGCATTTAATATTTTTTCTATTATGTTAGATACATTACAATATAAAGCAATTTCTAAAATAATAAAAAAAATTATGGGTTTTTAAAATTTTATTTTATAATACAAATAATTTAACTATTTTTTTTATTTCTGTTATTATATAATATAATAATCATGAAGTAAATTTTTTAAAATTTGGAATTGTGATGCGTATTGAAGAGGGTATTAAATTAGGGTTTAAAGACGTTTTAATTAGGCCTAAAAGATCAGTTTTAAAAAGTCGTTCAGAAGTTAATTTAATACGAAGTTTTAATTTTAGGTATTCTAAATATATCTGGTCTGGTATTCCTCTTATTGCATCAAACATGGATACAATTGGAACTTTTAGTATTGCTAAAGTATTGTCGAATTTTCATGTATTAACAGCAATACACAAACATTATGAATTAACGTGTTGGAAAAATTTTATTAGTACTGCTTCAAAAAATCTTTTAAATTATATTATGGTATCAACAGGTATATCTGATATAGATTATGAAAAATTAAAAAAAATTTTTTCACTATCTTCTTCATTAAATTATATTTGTATAGATGTAGCTAATGGATATTCTGAACGATTTTTAGATTTTGTAAAAAGAGTACGTAATGATTTTCCTGAAAAAATCATTTGTGCAGGCAATGTTGTAACAGGAGAAATGGTAGAAGAATTAATTTTATCTGGTGCTGATATTGTAAAAGTTGGTATTGGTTCAGGTTCAGTTTGTACTACACGTTCTAAAACAGGTGTTGGCTACCCTCAACTTTCTGCTGTTATTGAATGTGCAGATGCTGCGCATGGTTTAAATGGGCAGATTATTAGCGATGGTGGTTGTATTAATTCAGGGGATATTGCAAAAGCATTTGGTGCTGCTGCTGATTTTGTAATGTTGGGAGGTATTTTTTCTGGTCATAATGAATGTGAAGGAGTAATTGTTAAAAAAGATAATAAAAAATTTATGTTATTTTATGGGATGAGTTCTCATTATGCTATGAAACTGCATATTGGAAAAATAGAAAGTTATAAAACTGATGAAGGCAAAGTTGTACAAGTGTTATTAAAAGGTACGGTAAAAAATACTATTATGGATATTTTAGGAGGATTAAGATCATCTTGTACTTATGTAGGAGCAAGAAATATTAAAGAATTAACGAAGCGAACAACATTTATTCGTGTATTAGAACAAGAAAATAAAATTTTTAATCTTCAGTAAGATGAAAGTTATTATATGATGATTGTGGTGATTTATTTTTGATTTTTGATATAACAATTATTTTATTATAATATAACAACCATATGAATTTTTATTTATTATATAAGGAATATATACATGTCAAACAATTTTTATGATGATATTGATCCTGTTGAGACTCTTGAATGGGTAGATTCTATTTCTTCCGTTATTATGACCGATGGGTTAGACCGAGCTAAATTTATATTAGATCGTTTGCTTGAAAAAATGAAAAAATGTGGCATGAATACTATCAATAATATGTCAATTACAAATTATATTAATACAATAACAAAAGTACATGAAGAACGATATCCAGGGAATTTAGAAATAGAAAATAAAATTTGTTCTGTTATAAGATGGAATGCTATGATGATGGTTTTACGTGCTTCTAAAAAAAATTTAGATTTAGGGGGTCATTTATCTTCTTTTCAATCTTCTGCAACTATTTATGAAGTATGTTTTAATCATTTTTTTATAGGTTCTAATGAAACTTGTGATGGTGATTTGGTATATTTTCAAGGTCATATTGCTCCAGGTATTTATTCTCGTGCATTTTTAGAAGGTAGATTAACACATGAACAAATAGATCATTTTAGACAAGAAGTGTTCGGGAAAGGTATTTCTTCTTACCCTCATCCTAAATTAATGCCGAATTTTTGGCAATTTCCAACAGTATCTATGGGTTTAACTCCTATTAGTGCGATTTATCAAGCAAAATTTTTAAAATATCTTGAAAATAGAGGATTAAAAAATACTAGTAAAAGAACAGTATATGCTTTTTTAGGTGATGGTGAAATGGATGAACCTGAATCAAAAGGTGCTATGGTTATTGCATCTAGAGAAAAATTAAATAATTTAATCTACGTGATTAATTGCAATTTACAAAGATTAGATGGACCAGTATATGGCAATGGAAAAATTATTAATGAATTAGAAGGTTTATTTCATGGTGCTGGTTGGTTAGTTATTAAGGTGATTTGGGGTGGTTTATGGGATAGATTATTTAAAAAAGATCATAGTAGAAAATTAATACAATTAATGAATGAAACTGTAGATGGGGATTATCAAAACTTTGCATCCCAAGATGGATCTTATATAAGAAAGTATTTTTTTGGGAAATATCCTGAAACATTAAAATTAGTAGAAGATATGTCAGATGAAGAAATTTATTCTTTAAATAGAGGTGGTCATGATTCTCAGAAAATATTTTCTGCTTTTTATAAAGCAAAACAGTCAAAAGAAAAACCAGTAGTTATTTTATTTCATACAATTAAAGGATATGGAATGGGGGATGTTGCAGAAGGAAAAAATGTTGCTCATCAAGTTAAAAAAATGAGTTTAGATTCATTAAAATATTTTTATCATCGTTTTAAAATACCTATATCTGAAGATCAAATTTCTTCTCTTCCATATATTACTTTTAATAAGAATTCTGCAGAATATATTTATTTACACAATCAAAGAAAAAAATTAGGGGGATATCTTCCACGTAGATATTCAAAATTTACAAATCAAATACAATTACCAGAACTAAAAGATTTTCATTCTGTAATTATCAGACAAAAAAAAAGAATTTCTACTACTATTGCATTTGTACGTATATTAAATATATTATTGAATTTATCGTATTTAAAAGATCGTATTGTTCCAATTATTGCTGATGAAGCTAGAACATTTGGAATGGAGGGACTATTTAGAAAAATTGGTATTTATAATGTTGATGGACAACAATATACTCCGCAAGATAAAAATCAACTTTCGTATTACAAAGAAAATAAAAATGGTCAAATTTTACAAGAAGGTATCAATGAGTTAGGTGCTGCTGCTTCTTGGTTAGCTGCTGCCACTTCATATAGTAATAATAACTTTCCTATGATTCCTTTTTATATTTATTATTCTATGTTTGGTTTTCAAAGAATTGGAGATTTATGCTGGGCTGCTGGGGATCAACAAGCACGTGGTTTTTTAATTGGCGGAACTTCTGGTAGAACAACCTTAAATGGGGAGGGTTTACAGCATGAAGATGGGCATAGCCATATTCATTTTTTAACAGTTCCTAATTGTATTTCTTATGATCCAGCTTATTCGTATGAATTAGCAGTGATTATTAATCATGGTATAAAAAAAATGTATGGAAAAAAACAAGATAATGTGTATTATTATATTACAACAACAAATGAAAATTATAATATGTTAGAAATGCCTGAAAATTCTGAAGAAGGTATTATTAAAGGTATATATAAATTAACAACAAAATTTGGAAAAATAGGAAAAATTCAATTAATGGGATCAGGGGCAATTTTAAACAATGTAAAAAAAGCAGCAAAAATATTACATGATGATTATAATATTGGTTCTGATGTTTATAGTGTCACATCTTTTACAGAATTAGCAAGAAATGGACAAGATTGCGAAAGGTGGAATATGTTACATCCAGAAGAAAATCCAAAAGTACCTTATATTGCTCAAATTATGAATAGTGCTCCGGCAATTGCTGCTACTGATTATATGAAATTATTTGCTGATCAAGTACGTAATTACATACCTGCTATAAAGTATCGAGTATTAGGAACAGATGGTTTTGGTCGTTCTGATAGTAGAGAAAATTTACGTAGACATTTTGAAATTGATGCAAATTATATTGTTATTGCTGCATTAACAGAATTATCAAATTGTCGTATTATAGATAAAAAAATGGTTTCTACTGCGATTTTAAAATTTAAAATTGATATTAAAAAAGTTAATCCCCGTTTATTATAAGAGGTACAAGTTATGGATATTGAAATTAAAATTCCAGATCTTGGTATTGATGAAGCCGAGGTAATTGATATTTTGGTTTGTGTTAATGATACCATTCTCAAAGAGCAAAGTTTGATTGTTGTAGAAGGCGAAAAAACTTCTATGGAAATTCCTGCTCCATGTTCTGGTGTGATTAAAGAAATTAAAGTAAATATTTCAGATATTGTAAAAAAGAATTCTATTATTATGATTGTTGAGAATAGAGAGCATCCGGAAGGAAATAATAATATTATAAATAATGGTAAAAAAGATATTTATACTAATGAGAATGGTTTTGATTTTACTCACAAGACTATACATACGTCTCCATTAGTTCGTCGTATGGCACATACTTTAAAAATTGATTTACATACAGTAGTAGGCACTGGCAGGAAAAGTAGAATTACTAAACAAGATATTCAGAATCATATTAAAAATATTGATCACAGTATACATCAAGATGTTGCTAGTAAAGAGGGTATTTTTGATATTAATGATGCCAGTATAAAAGATTTTGATTTTAGTCGTTTCGGAAAAATTGAAACTATAGAATTAAAGAAAGTAAAAAAAATTTCTGGAGACGTATTATTTAAAAATTGGTCTACTATACCTCATGTTACTCAATTTGATGAAGTAGATATTACTGATTTAGAAAATTTTCGCAAAAAATATAATATGGAAGTACAGAATATTCAAGAAAAAAAAATCACTTTATTGTCTTTTATTATAAAAGCGCTTGCAAAAGGATTAGAAAAATTTCCTTATTTTAATAGTTCAATTTCTTTAGACAATAAAAAAATATTTTTAAAAAAATATATTAATATTGGTATAGCTGTTGATACAACTTATGGATTAGTAGTACCAGTGGTTAAAGATGTAAAAAACAAAAGTATATTTGATGTTTCTCAAAATATATTATATCTTTCTAAGAAAGCAAGAGAAAGAAAATTAAGTGTTTTAGATGTTCAGGGTGGTTGTTTTACTATTTCTAGTTTAGGCGGAATTGGAGGTACTTTTTTTACGCCTATTATTAATCATCCAGAAGCTGCAATTTTAGGAGTTTCAAAAGCTTTTTATAAACCTATTTGGAATGGTAATAAATTTTTACCAAAATTAATATTACCGTTATCTTTGTCTTATAATCATCGTATTATTGATGGAGCTGATGGTGCAAGATTTATTTCTTTTATTAATAAATTATTATCTGATATTAGATGGTTATTATTATAGATATAGTATGTGATATTAAAGTATTTTCATGAATATTATAAATGTGTGATGTATAATATGTACTATTGAATTTATTAAATTATATTTAAAATTTTTATTAAGGAAAACATTATGGTGATGGATATTCGTACACAAGTATTAGTTATTGGATCTGGTCCTGCAGGATATGCAGCAGCTTTTAGAAGTTCTGATTTAGGTTTAAAAACTACTTTAATAGAAAAATATAATTCATTAGGTGGTGTGTGTTTAAATGTTGGATGTATTCCTTCAAAATTTTTATTACATATTGCAAAAGTTATTCAAGAAGCAAAAGAGATATCAAAACAAGGTGTATTCTTTAAGACTCCTAAAATTGATTTAGATATTATTAGAAAGAAAAAACAAGAAATTATTTCTACATTGTCTTCTGGTATTAAATACATGGCAAAAAATAGAAAAGTACAAATATTATATGGAATGGGTTCTTTTATAAATAAAAATACAGTACTTGTTGTTAATGAAAATGAAATGATTACTGTACATTTTGATCATGTAATTATTGCTACTGGTTCACAATCAATTGCTTTACCTAATATTCCTATAAATAGTGAATATATTTGGAATTCTACTGAAGCCTTATCTTTGCGTTTTATTCCACGAAAAATGTTGATTATTGGATCTGGTATTATTGGTTTAGAAATGGCTACTTTATATAGTGCACTGGGTTCTCAGGTAGATGTTGTAGATCGTGATAATAGGTTATTATCATTTTTAGATCAAGATATTATTAATATTTATAAAAAATCTCTTTCAGAGAATTTTAATATTTTATTACAAACAAATATTAACGAAATAATTGTGAAAAATAATCAAATATTAGTTACTTTATCTAATACTAATTTTGATAAAAAAGAAATTTTTTATGATGCCGTATTAGTTGCTATTGGTAGGAAATCAAATATTCTTCCATTAAAATTAGAAAATGCTGGAGTAAAAATTAATTCTAATAATTTTATTCAAGTGGATCGTCAATTACGAACAAATATAAATAATATATATGCTATTGGAGATGTTATTGGTAATCCTTTATTAGCACATAAAGGAATACATCAAGGTCATATTGCTGCAGAAGTTATAGCTGGATATCAGCATTATTTTGAACCTATAGTTATTCCTGCAGTTGCTTATACTGATCCTGAAATTGCTTGGGTAGGAATGAATGAGAATGATGCAATTAAAAAAAATATAAATTATGAAGCTGCTGTTTTTCCTTGGAAAGCTTCTGGAAGAGCTATTGTATCTAATTGTTCTCATGGCATGACAAAATTAATTATTAATAAAGATACTCGTAAAGTTCTTGGTGGAATCATTATTGGTAGACAAGCTGGAGAATTATTATCAGAAATTACATTGGCGATTGAAATGGGTTGTGACGTAGAAGATATTTCATTAACTATTCATCCTCATCCTACGTTGTCTGAATCTATTGGATTATCTGCACAGGTTTTTTTAGGTACGATTACTGATTTAATCAATTCAAAATCTGTATTTAAATAATGTTTGAAAAAATAAATTATTATTTTAAAAATTAAAATCATTGATGATCATATATAATATTGATTATATAGGTAATATATATTTTTAAGAAGAATATTATATAATATAATTTTTATATATTATTTATTTTAAATAACTTATACAATTACAAATTTTATAAAAATGATAGATATTAAGAAAATTTTGTATCTTCAAAAGTATCCATGATCATATGTATGGATATATAATTGTATAAGTTATATATAAAATATATAATTTAAATATTTATATACTAAATGATGATCCGCAACTACATGTTGTTTTTGCATTAGGGTTAGATACAGTAAATTTTGATCCTTCTATATTTTCTATATAATCTATTACGCCTCCATGAAGATATTGTATACTGATAGAATCAATAATAATATTTTTTTCTTTTTTGAGTATAATGTCATTATCATGTATTTTATTATCTATTTTAAATTGATATTGAAATCCATTACATCCTCCACCGATAATATAAATTCTAAATTTTAAATAGGTATTATTTTTTTTATGAGTTAATTGATAAATTTTTTTGATTGCTGTACTAGTAATTTTTAATTTCAATTTGGATATTATAATCATATTTGTATTTTTTATTGTTATTATGATAATTATTAATATTTTTTTTTTCTTAAAAATGCCGGAATATCTAGGTAATTAGATTCTATTTTATGATTTTTATTACATTCTAAATGATTTTTTATATTTTTTTTCTGATTATTATTTCTCATATATGAATTAAAATTTTGATATCGATATTCTGATTTTTTTTCTTTGTTAGTATTATTTTGAGATAAAATATCATTTTTTTGATGATTATCAGATCCAATACCAGTTGCCACTACTGTTACTCTTAAAGAATCATTCATTTCTGGATCTAATGAAGTACCAATTACTACTGTTGCATTATCGGAAGAAAAAGATCGCACGGTATTTCCGACTGTTTCAAATTCATCTAATCTAAGATCAATTCCAGCAGTAATATTGACTAATACTCCTCTTGCACCTGATAAATCAATATCTTCTAACAATGGACTAGAAATAGCAATTTCTGCTGCTTCTTCAGCTCTATTATCTCCAGTAGATAAACCGGTTCCCATCATGGCATATCCCATTTCAGACATTACAGTTCTGACGTCTGCAAAATCTACATTCATTAATCCTGGTTTTGTAATTAATTCTGCAATCCCTTGTACTGCACCTCTTAGTACATTATTTGCAGCACTAAATGCATCAAGTAGAGAAATTCCTCTGTTTAATACTTTTAATAATTTATCATTTGGTATAATTATTAATGAATCAACATATTTTGAAAGTTCTAAAATACCTTGATCGGCAAATACCATTCTTTTTTTTCCTTCAAATATAAATGGTTTTGTGATTACTGCAACAGTTAAAATACCCATTTCTTTTGCTATAGAAGCTACAACAGGTGCTGCTCCTGTTCCGGTACCTCCTCCCATTCCTGCAGCTATAAATACCATATCTGCTCCTTTTAGAGCATTATTAATAGAATCTTTATCTTCTTCTGCTGCATGTCTTCCAATTTCTGGATTTGCACCTGCCCCTAATCCTTTGGTAATATTACTACCAATTTGAATTGTTTGTCCTACTTCTATTTTTTTTAGTGCTTGTGCATCAGTATTGATTGCGAAAAATTCTACTCCTTCTATTTTTTCTCTTACCATATGTTCTACTGCATTACCCCCTCCTCCTCCTATACCTAATACTTTAATAATTGCTTCATTACTTAATTCTGTAGATTCAAACATAATATATCCTATTTAAAAAGTTTAGTGTTTATTTGAAATCTTTTGAAACCAATTTTGTATTTTGTAAATCCATTTTTTAAATATAAAAGTTTTATTATGATTTTGATAATGATATTTTTTTTGACTATATTTTAATAATCCTATTACTGTGGAATAACTAGGATGAAGAATATTTTGGTTGTTTGTTTTAACATTATTGGGTACTCCAATTCTTACTGGCATTTTAAAAATTTTTTCTGCAAAACATTTTAACGATTTTGTTTGTGCGCTTCCTCCAGTAATGACGATACCCGATCCAATTAAATATGGTTGTTTAGAATAAAATAATTTTTTTTGTATTTTTATAATAATATCATTAATGATATTTAATAATTCAGAATATCTTGATTCTATAATTTCAATTAATATATCTTTTTTTATTTTTTTAGTATTCATTCCATTTAAGTTAGAAAATTCTATTAATTCTGGTATCGAAAAAGATGATAATACTGTAGATCCGTATTTTATTTTGATCATTTCTGCATTTTTGAATGATGTATTAAATATACATGCAATATCATTAGTAATAGTATTTCCGGCATATGGAATAACCTCGCTGTGTTGGATATATCCATTGGTGTATATTACAATTTCTATACTTCCACCGCCAATATCGATCATACAAACTCCAGAACTTTTTTCTTCGGATGTTAATATGGCTTGGCTAGATGCTAATCCTGAAAATATTATTTTTTTAATTTTTAAATTACAGTTTTTAACAGCTTTTATAATATTTTTTTTAATATGATTTCGATATGTAATTAAGTGAACATTAGCAGTCATTCGAAATCCAGATAATCCAATTGGATTTTTGATTCCTTGTTCTTGGTCAATAGCATATTCTTGAGGAATAACATGTAATATATTATAATCGTAGTTTAATTTAATGGATTTTGCAGTATATATAGCATATTGTACATCTTTTGTGGTGACTTCGTTATTATGGATTGGAACAATTCCAGTTTCATTTTTACATTGAATATATTTATTAGATAATGATAAATATATAGAAGAAATATTACATTGTGCAGTTTTTTCTGCTTCATCTATGCTTTTTTTAATACATTTAGTTACAGAATTTAAATCATTAATATTTCCTACACTAATTCCTTTGGAGGAACATTTTCCTATTCCGACAATATTAATATTATTATTTTCTAAAATTTTTCCAATTAAAACAACAACTTTGGTAGTTCCTATTTCTAATCCTGCTACCAATGTTTCTTGTTTTTGATTCATCATGATAATTTTAACCTATTTAATAATAAATTACTTTTTATATATTTATAATCATAAATATGATTTTCATGTATAATTTTTACATATTATTATTTTTAATTAAAAGAAATCTTTACAATATATTGAGTATCATCAATATTTTATATTTTATATGCAAAAAATTTTATAATTATTGTATATATTCCGCTATTCTTAAAATAGCACTTCTTGACTTTGGATTATCTATAATTTCTTTTGTAGTTGGAAAAATCCTATCAACAATTTTTATATTTTTTTGATACAATAATTTTATATTTTTTTCAGATATCGGTATTCCATTTGGTATATGAGGTATACAACTATTTTGTACCATAAATTGTTTTATAATTCTATCTTCTAATGAATGAAAACTAATGACAACAATGCGAGCATTTTTATTTAAAAATTTTAGTATTTTTTGTAAAAATATTTTTATTGCATATAATTCTTGATTAATAAAAATTCGAATTGCTTGAAAACTTTTTGTTGCTGGGTGTTGACGTTTTTTTTTTTTAAATATTACTGATTGAATAATTTTAGATAATTCTAAAGTTGTTGTAATTGGTTGATTTTTTTTTTTTTTTTCAATTATTGCAGCAATTTTATTTGCAAATTTTTCTTCTCCGAATGTTTTTAAAACATATGCTATTTCTTTTTTTGTACTAGAATTGATCCATGTAGTAGCAGATATTCCTTCTGTTGGATTCATCCTCATATCTAATGGTCCATCTAGTTTAAATGAAAAACCTCTATCTTTAAACATTAATTGCATGGACGAGACTCCTAAATCTAGTATAATACCATCAATTTTTTTATTGATATTATATTTTTTTACGAAAATATCAATATCAGAAAAATTTCCGTGAATGATTTGTAATCGATGATCTAATATTTTTTTTGCAATGTTAATTGCATATGGATCTCTATCAATAGCATATAATTTTCCATCTTTATTTAAATTTTTTAATATTTTTAAAGAATGTCCTCCAGCACCAAAAGTACAATCGATATATATACCATTTTTTTTTATTTTTAGTGCTTGAATAGATTCTTCCAACATTACTGTTTTGTGTAATAAAGTATTCATAATGAAGTTAATAATATTTTTTATAATTAATATATGTAATCTTTGAATATTAATTGTAATTCTTTTATATTGTTATTTCGTGATTAAATAATAATAGTTCCTGATCGAGAAATATTTATAATTTTAGAATGTTTTTTTATTATATTTAAAAAATTATTGATTTGAGTGTTATTTTCAAGAATTTGAATAGTATATATTGGGCAAAATTCTTTTATAATTTGACTGTGAAATTTTTCTAAAATTTTTTTTATATTTTGTATTTCATACTTAGATGCCTGAATTTTAATAAGAGCAAGTTCTTTTTCTATATATTGTTGATGGTGTATGATTTGAATTTTTAATATATTAATGAGTTTATGTAATTGTTTTTCAATTTTTTCAATTATTTTTTGATCTCCGCTAGTTTGTATTGTAACAGTAGATATTGAAGTGTCTTCTGTTGGACAAACAGATAAGTTATCTATGTTATATCCTCTTTGTGAAAATAAACCGACTACTCTAGACAAGGCGCCTGGTTCATTTTCTAATAATATTAATAGCATTGTTTTCATAGTTTTTTATCATCCCTTTATTCTCTAAACCACATTTCATTCATTCCCCCACCTCGAATTTGCATAGGATATACATGTTCAGTATGATCAATTTTTACATCTATAAAGACCAGATTTCCTTCTTTGAGTTTTTGTAATGCGACTTTTAATTTTTCTTCTAATTCTTGATTATTAATAATAGAAATTCCAATATGTCCATAAGATTCTGATAATTTTATAAAATTTGGTAATGACTTCATATATGAATGAGAATGTCTTTCTTCATAAATGATATTTTGCCATTGTTTGACCATTCCCAAGGATTGATTATTTAAATTCAGTATTAATATTGGTAATTTATATTGCATTGCTGTAGAAAGTTCTTGAATATTCATTTGAATACTACCATCTCCAGTAATACAAATAACCATTTTTTTAGGAAAGGCTATTTTAACTCCTAATGCTGCTGGTAAACCAAAACCCATGGTACCTAGTCCACCTGAATTAATCCATCTTCTTGGTTTTTCAAATAAATAATATAATGCTGCAAACATTTGATGTTGTCCAACATCGGATGTGATATATGCTTTTCCATTTGTAAGATTCCATAAAGTTTTTATCACATTTTGAGGTTTTATCTTATTGCTCATTTTATTGTATTGTAAACTTTTTTTATTTTTCCATATTTTAATTTTTTCCCACCATGGTTGAATATTATAATTTTTTATTAATGTTTTGTTTTCATCCAGAATTTTTAATAAACATTGTAATATTTTTTTTGCATCTCCAACAATTGGTATATCTGCAGAGACTGTTTTAGATATTGATGTAGGGTCTATATCTATGTGTAAAATTTTTGCTGTAGGACAATATTTTTTTAAATTATTTGTAGTACGATCATCAAATCTCACTCCAATAGCTAAAATAACATCGGAATAGTGTATAGCCATGTTTGCTTCATAAGTTCCATGCATTCCGAGCATGTGAAGATTTTGTACGTGTGTTCCTGGAAAAGCTCCAAGAGCCATTAGAGAATTAGTAACTGGTATTTTTAGTAGTTCCGCGAATTTTTTTAATTCTTTTGTACTATTAGAGTTTACAACTCCTCCTCCAATATATAATATAGGTTGTTTTGCTTTTAATAATATTTTTAATATTTTTTTTATTTGTTTTTTATTTCCATGAATTATAGGATTGTATGATCGTATATAAGGTTTTTTTGGCCAAAAATATGGTTTTTTATTTTTTGCATTCAAAATATCTTTTGGTAGATCAATAACTACTGGTCCTGGTCTACCTGTTGATGCTATCCAAAAGGATTTTTTAAATATCATAGGAATATCTTCGGTATTTGTGATTAAAAAACTATGTTTTACTATTGGTCTTGAAATGCCTAACATATCGCATTCTTGAAATGCATCGTATCCAATTAAAGATGAATCGACTTGTCCAGAAATAACAATCATGGGAATAGAATCCATATATGCTGTTGCAATTCCTGTAATAGAATTAGTGGCACCAGGTCCAGAAGTTACTAATACGACTCCCACTTTCCCTGTAGCTCTTGCATATCCATCTGCCATATGTGTAGCAGCTTGTTCATGTCGTACTAATATGTGTTTAATATCAGTATTTTTTTTTAAAGAATCATAGATATCTAATACCGCACCTCCAGGATATCCGAAAATATGTTTTATTCCTTGATCTATTAATGATCGAATGACCATATCTGAGCCTGATAATAATTCCATTATTTCTCCTAATAGGATATTTATTTTATAATATTATTGATAATATTATTATGTTGAATAGTGGTGATCGTGTATTAGTTAAATTTTTATTTTTGATTATGAAATATTATGATATTTTAAAAATAGTTTTTATGAATGTAGTTGTGCAATTGGAATAATTAAAACTATTGTGTTATATATGAATTATTTTCTTTTAAGATTATAAAGTACGATTGTTTATTGATTTTGATTGTAGTATTTAGTAAATTACTATATTAATATTGTATTTTTATTATATTACATAGTTTTTTAACTAAGATAGTTTTATAAAATTTTCAGATCCATATATTTTTCTTGGATCTGAATATTTCAATTCATTATTGAATATTTCGTAATAATTCATTAATTTCTACTTTTTTGAGTGTTTTTGTATCTACTTTTTTAACAATAACTGCGCAATATAAGTTATATTTTTTGTTTTTTGACGGTAAAGTACCAGAAACCACTACAGACCCAGAAGGTATTTTGCCATATGTAATTTCTTCTGTTTCTCTATTATAAATTCTTGTACTTTGTCCAATATATACTCCCATAGAAATTACTGATCCTTTTTCTACAATTACACCTTCCACAATTTCAGAACGTGCGCCAATAAAACAATTGTCTTCAATAATTGTTGGATTACTTTGGATTGGTTCTAGTACACCTCCTATACCTACACCACCTGATATATGTACATTTTTTCCAATGTATGCACAAGATCCAACAGTAGACCATGTATCTATCATAGTATTTTGATTAATATAAGCACCAATATTAACATAAGAAGGCATTAGTACAGTATTTTGTGCAATAAATGCACCCTTTCGGATTGTAGCTGGTGGTACAATACGAATATTATTTTTTTTTAATTCCTGTTCTGTAATATGTTCATATTTGAGGGGGATTTTGTCATAAAAAGTATTTTTAATGCCTCTAGTTATTTTATTTTTTTGGATACAAAAATATAATAAAATTGCTTTTTTAATCCATTGGTGAGTAATCCATGATCCTGATATTTTTGTTGATACCTGTATTTTACCTTGATCAAGAAGTTCAATGGTTTTCTTAATTGCATGGGAATATTCAATATTCATTTTATTAAAATTAATATGTTCTTTTTTTTCAAAAATTTTATTTATAATCTTTTCTAATTTTTCCATAAACATACTCTGTATTATTAATATAGTGGATTGATAATTTTTTTATTTTTGATCTATTTTACATATTAATATATATGTTTTTTATATTTTCAGTTTTTCTTTTTGTTAAGATTTCGCATCCATTTTTAGTGACTAAAATTGTATGTTCGTATTGTGCGGATAAACTATTATCTTTTGTTTTAATAGTCCAACTATCATCCATACAAATGACATCACTTTTTCCAGAATTTATAATGGGTTCTATAGTAAATACCATACCTTCTTTAAATAATATTTTATTATTTTTATTAAAATAATGTAAAATATATGGATCTTCGTGAAATTCTTTTCCAATTCCGTGTCCACAATATTCTGTGACAATAGAAAAAGGTGTTTTATGAATATTTTTTTGTATTGTTTTGCCAATGATGTTGATAGGAATATTTGGTTTGATTACTGAAAAGGTTTCATATAATATTTTCTTTGCTGTATAGCATAATTTTTTTGCAATAGAATTTGTATTTCCAACAATAAACATTTTTGATGTATCAGCATGGTATTGATTTTTTATGATGGTGACATCAATATTTACGATATCTCCATGTTTTAATTCGGTGTTATTAGGAATGCCATGACATACAACTTCATTTACAGAAATACATGTTGATTTTGGAAATCCTTGGTATCCTAAACAAGCTGGAATAGCATTTTGTTTTTCAACAATATAGTTATGACAAATGTAATCTAAGTGTTCTGTTGTAATTCCAGCAACTACATATGGTGTAATCATTTCTAATACTTGGCTGGCTAATTTTCCAGAAATTCGCATTTTCTTAATTTCTTCAGAATTTTTTATGGAAATTTTCATTTTGATATCAATATTTTATTTAATAATATATAATACATATTATACGATTGTAAATATTTTTTATTTTATTTTATTGGAAAAAAAGTTTTATTTAGTTTAATATAAACTTATTATTTTTATAATCCTTAATGATATATTATATTTATAATACATGTTAATCAATTGAAATACTATGAATATTATGAAATATAATTGTTATTTATTACTTTTGAGGGAATTATTTTGAGTATGATTTCTATGCATGATATGATAAAAGCAGGTGTTCATTTTGGACATCAAACTCGTTATTGGAATCCTAAAATGAAGCCTTTTATTTTTGGTTCTCGTAATCGAGTACATATTATTAATTTGGAAAGAACTTTACCAATGTTTCAATCTGCTTTAATAGAACTAAAAAAAATTCATGTTCGTAAAGGAAAAATATTATTTGTAGGAACTAAAAAACCTGCTAGCAAAATGATTAAACAGTCTGCAATATTTTGTAATCAATTTTATGTTAATAAAAGATGGCTTGGAGGTATGTTAACAAACTGGAAAACTGTCTGTCAATCTATTATTCGATTAAGAGAATTAGAAGTACAAATGAAAGATGGAACTTTATCAAAATTGACAAAAAAAGAAGGTTTAATTAGATCAAGAGAATTATTAAAGTTAGAAAATAGTTTAGGTGGTATTAAAAATATGCATGGATTACCTGATGTTTTATTTATTATAGATGCAAAGCATGAAAAAATTGCTATCCAAGAAGCAAATACTTTAGGTATTCCAGTATTCTCAATAGTAGATACTAATGCAAGTCCTGATGGTATAGATTTTATAATTCCAGGTAATGATGATGCTATTCGTGCAATTAATTTGTATTTAAAAACTATTGTAAATTATATATCTAGTGATATTGAGGATATTGTTTTTCAATCTAATAAATAATTTTTATATTATAATATTTGAAGTAAATTATTTTTTTGCCCTTTTAAATAGGTATAATTTGATAAGGAAAAAATATAGTGCATATTAATAAAGAGCTTATTAAAAAATTACGTTTAAAATCTGGTATTGGAATTTTAGATTGTAAAAAAGCATTGATAGATTCTGATGGTAATTTTGATAAAGCTATTGTTATATTAAAAAAAAGAGGATATGTAAAAGCAGAAAATAAAATTAAAAATTCTACTCTTAGAGGGATCATTGCAACACATGTATTAGAACAATATTCTTGTATTTTGGAATTAAATTGTGAAACTGATTTTGTTGAACAACATGCGAATTTTGTTCAATTTGCTCAAAAAATATTATATACAATACATAAAGAAAAAATTTATCATCTGAATTTATTAAATGATTTTTTTAAAAAAGAAAGATTATCTTTAATTGCTCAGTTTGGTGAAAATATTGTTATTCGTAGATTTTCGATATTAAATGGAGAGTTCCTTTTTTCGTACATACATAGAAATAAAATCGGTGTTTTATTAAGTTCTGAATCTTATAATACCTTAGTAATGAAAAAGATATCAATGCATATTATTGCAAATAATCCTGATTATTTAAAACGTGAGAGTATTCCAAATGCAATCCTTGAACGAGAAAAAGAAATACAAGTAGATATTGCTATGAAATCAGGAAAACCAGAATTTATTGCACAAAAGATCGTTAGTGGAAGAATAGAAAAATTTATTCAAAATATTTGTTTGTTAGAACAATCATGTGTTTTTGATACTGATATTGTTATGAAAGATTTTCTATTGCAAAATAATTTTAAGATTGTACAATTTATACGTTTTGAATTAGGTGAAGAAATATAAAATATTTTTTAAAATACATGTTATAATGCTTATATATTTTATAATCATGATTGCAAACTGTATGAAATTTATATATAAACGTATTTTACTCAAAATGAGCGGAGAAGTAATAAAAGGGGTTGATAAAGTTAATTTTAAAAACTGTTTAATTTATAATATTGTGAAAGAAATACGATTTTTAGTTAAAAATGGTATTGAAATTAGTTTAGTAATTGGTGGTGGTAATTTATTTCGAGGATCTTTTTTATCAAAATTAGGTATAAATAGGGTTTCTTCTGATTATATAGGTATGTTATCTACAATAATTAATGGTTTATTTCTTAAGGATATTTTTGAACGATATAATATTCCTGTATGTTTAATGTCTTCTATTACTATAGATAATGTATGTAAAAAATATAATTTAGAAAAAGCTATGAAATTATTATCTAATTCAGTAGTGATAATTTTTTGTGGTGGTATGGGTAATCCCTTTTTTACCACAGATTCTGCTGCATGTGTAAGAGCTATTGAAACTAACTCGGATATTATCTTCAAAGGTACTAAAGTGAATGGAATATATTCTCAAGATCCCAATAAATATCCTGATGCTTTTTTTTATAAAAAATTAAATTACCAAGATGTTTTACAAAAAGAATTTAAAGTGATGGATTTAACAGCTTTTATTTTAGCAAGAGATTATAATATTCCTGTTCATATTTTTAATATTTATCATAATAATATTCTTTCTCGTATCTTACAAGGTAACACAGAAGGAACTTTAATTACTAGTTGATGAGATATTTATACTGATAGTTTTTACAATTTTTTAATTATTTATGTAGAGAATATATATGAATACTATTTTAATACAGGATTTGAAGGTTCGTATGGAAAAATCCTTACAATCTTTTCAAAACATCATTTATAGTTTTCGAACTGGAAGGGCATCTCCCAATTTATTAGATAATATTGCAATAGATTATTTTGGTAAAAAAATGCCATTAAAAAAAATATCTAATATAACTGTTGAAAATTCTAATACTTTAAAGATTAGCGTATTTGATTATTCTATTATTCGTGATATCGAAAATTCCATTTTGAATTCCAAATTAGAAATTTCGCCACTAGTACAAGGTAATATAATTAAAATTATTTTACCTTCTTTAACAGAAGATAGAAGAAAAAATTTGTTTAAATTAGTACGTTCTGAAGCTGAAAAAACACGTGTTAATATGCGTAATATTCGACGTAATGCAAATGAAAGATTAAAAAAATATATTAAAGAAAAAACTATTAATAATGATACAGAGCATAGTATGCAACATACAATACAAAAAATAACAGATGATTACATTAAAAAGATCAATGATATACTTTTACATAAAGAAAAAGAAATTATGCAATTTTAATTTTGAATAATTTATAAAAATTTTTTATTTTATATCATTTGGGTAAAATATTACTTAGTGTTTTTATAGTTATTGTAATTGTGAGTAATTTTTGTAATTAATATTGTTAATGTTCATTATTTTAGATTTGAGATATATAATATATATGTTAATCATACGGTGTATTTTATTACTTTTTTTTCTTTTTTATAGCAACATTTGTTTTGCTAGTACAGACATATATATTAAAAAAATAAATATTCTAGGTTTACATCATATGTCTCAATTACATATTTTAGATGATTGCAAGATTTATTATGGACATTTAGTGGCTTATGATAGTATTAAAAAAAATATCTTAAAATTATATAAAACTGGTTTTTTTAATCATATTACTCTTTTACAAAAAAGAAACAAAATAATTATTTTATTTGAAGAAAAATATATTCTGAAAAATATTACTATTATTGGAAATAGAAAATTTAAAAAAAAAATTATATTAGATACTTTAAGATCTTTTGGTATTAGAAATGATAATTTTACAGAAAAAAAAAAATTATTTAAATTACAAAATATAATTAAAAAATTATATAATAATATTGAAATGTATAATACAAAAATTAATATTCATTTTTGTTTTATAAAAAAAAAATACATTTTTTTAAAAATCAATATTATTGAAGGAAGAAAATTTTTATTTCGAGATATTAATGTTTCTGGAAATAAATTTTTTTCTTATAAAAAAATTATTTCTTTTTTAAATTTTTATCCAGATTTATTTCAAAAATTTATTTTTCATCATAAAAAATATAATAATGTAAATTTTAAAAAACATTTAATATATTTAAAAAATTTATATTATACAAATGGATATATTAGTTTTTTAGTAAAAAATATTCAGTTTTCCATTTTGAAACATAAAAAATATTTTTTAATATTTTTAAATATATTTGAAGGTTTACAGTATACACTTTCTTCTATAGTTCTTGATGGTAATTTTGGTAGATACCAAATAGATATTCAAAAAATCATCCATAATTCGAATTTACACCAAAAATACGATGTAAATCAAATACTATTATTGCAAAAGAAAATAGAAAATTTTTTTGAAAATATAGGTTTTTTACAATGTAAAATTTTTTTAAAACCATTAATATTAAATATTAATAGTAGAAAAATTATTTTACATATTTATATTGATCTACAAAATAGATTTTTAATTAAAAAAATTGTGATCAATGGTAATAAAATAATTCACAATATAGATTTACATGGTGCTATGAAAAAAATTTTCGTTGGATCGTATGTAAATTTAAATATCATACAAGAAAGTAAAAAAAATATACGAAAAATAAATTACATTGATAATGTAGATATTAAAATTATTAAAGATGATATAATTGGTAGTGATGTAAAGATTATCTATACTATTCGTGAAAAAAATCCAAATACTTTAAATATAAATTGTGGATATAGTACATTTAGTGGTTTAAATATACGTTTTCAATTAGATCATGATTATTGGATGGGATACAATATAAAATCTGTAATGCATATTATCCATAATAATTATCATAATTATATTGATTTATTATACAAATACCAAGTTTTTTTACATAATGTTATTTTTAGTAATCGAATTTTCTATAATTATGTACAAAATAATATAAAAAATATTTTATTTTATAAAAACAAAAATTATGGATTAGAAGAAAATATAAAATGCACTTTTTCGGAATATCAACATGTAAAATTAATTTTTGGATATATTGTAAATAATATTTTAAATTTGAACAATGAGATTACATTATGGAAACATATTAAATTTCTCGAAAATAATATTCATGATTGTATTTTAGATTATAAAAAAAATTCGAACATTATGATTACATATATATGGAAATATAATAGTATTTTAGAAACTAATTTTCCTGATGCAGGAGTAAAATCGGTTCTTAATGTAAAATTTTCTTTACCTGGTGGATTTAATAATTTTTACAAAATATCATTTTCTTTTGAAAAATATTTATCTCTTTTAAAATCGTTTAAGTATGTTTTACACACTTTTTTGAATATGGGTTTTGGAAGTAATTTTCATAGAAACGATTTTCCTTTTTATGAAAATTTTTCTTTTCATGAAAATAATAATGTTCGTGGTTTTATGAATAATAGTATTGGTCCACGATGTATTAATTATAATGGTATGAATATAAATAAAAAATCTATAATCTTAGAATCTAATTCTTTGAAATCTAATTATTCTATTGGAGGGAATATTTTTATTCTCAGTAAATTAGATTTAATAATACCGAATTTTTTTCTTTTAAATAAATATTATGACCATTATTTTGAAACCTCTTTATTTTTAGATTTTGGAAATTTATGGGATACCTTTTGGAAAAATACTATACGAAATGTATCTTATAAGATACATAATTATAATAATCCATATAATATGAATATTTCTACAGGTGTTCAAATAAAATGGATATCTCCTGTTGGACCAATCTCTTTATCTTATTCTTTTCCAGTATTATATACGAATAAAAATTCTTTAGAACCTTTACAATTTAATATGAATTATCATTGGTAGTATATTGTTAATAAAATATAAGGTTAATTTGTTTTGAAAAGACCATTTTTAAATTTTAATTTGCATAGTATTTTAAATTTAATACCTCATAGATACCCTTTTTTATTAATTGATAGAATTCTGTCTTATAAAAATCAAAATAGTATTCGAGTTTTAAAAAATATCAGTCTCAATGATCCATTATTACAAGGTCATTTTCCGTCAAAATTTATTTTCCCTGGAGTATTAACCATAGAATCTATATCACAATCTGCAATAGCTTTATCATTGTTAAATCACCCAGAACATAATCATGCTCATGGTATTTATTGTATTATCGGTATTGAAAAAACAAGATTTAAAAAATTTATTATACCTGGTGATCAATTGATAATTACAGTCACAATCAAAAAAGAATATAAAAATTTATTTTTTTTTAAAGGTTATGTTCATGTGAATAATGATCTTGTTTGTTATACAAATATTATATGTAAGTATGTTGTAAATATATTATAAATTTAGTGCACGATATTATTATGAATATTTTGAAAGAATTTTAAATATGATGCAACCAAATTTTATACATTTATCTATTCGTAGTGATTATTCTATTATTAGTGGTTTAAATAAACCAAAAGCATTGATTAAACAATCTTATTTATATAACATGCCAGCATTAGGTATAACTGATTATGGAAATTTGTATGGAGTAATTAAATTTTATAAATATTCTATGAAATTTGGAATTAAACCAATTTTTGGAATAAAAATTAAAGTACAATTTTTATTTTCTACTTTTTTAAGTGAAATTAATATTTTAGCAACTAACGATATTGGATATAAAAATTTAATAATATTAGTTTCAAAAGCTCGTACGAAAAAAAATGATACATTTTTTTTAAAAGATGATATTGTAATTACTCAAGATTGTTTAGTAAAATATAGAACAGGTCTTATTATTCTTTCTGGTGGTTTTAATGGTGATTTTGGAAAAAATATTATTTATAAAAACTATGAAATTATTGATCATTTTATATCTTTTTATAATCAATATTTTAAGAATTCGTATTATTTTGAAATTCATAGAACAAGTAGAATGTATGAAGAAATATATATACAATATGTTATCAAGCTATCTAAAATTTATAAAATTCCTATCGTTGCCACTAATGATGTTTGTTTTATAAATAAAAAAGATTTTTATGTTCATAAAATTAAAGTATCCATTTATCAAGGTGTTTCAATTAATTCTGAAAAGTTTTATTATCAATATAGTCAAGAGCAGTATTTTAAAACTGAAAAAGAGATGTTAGATTTATTTTTTGATATTCCATCAGCTTTAAAAAATACTATAGAAATTGCAAAACGTTGTAATATTAGTATATCTACAGGAAATTACTTTATTCCAAAATTTTGTACAAATTCTATAGATATAAAAGATTTTTTAATTACTAAAAGTGTTCAAGGAATGCAAATTCGTTTGAAAGAATTATATCAAAATCCTCAAGAGAGAAAAAAAATTTATAAAAAATATCAAGAAAGGTTATCTTTAGAATTAAATATTATTAATAAAATGAATTTTCCGAGTTATTTTTTAATTGTAATGGAATTTATTCAATGGGCTAAAAAAAATGATATTCCTGTTGGTCCGGGAAGAGGTTCTGGAGCTGGTTCTTTGGTAGCTTATTCTTTAGGAATTACAGAATTAGATCCTTTATCTTTTGATTTATTGTTTGAACGATTCTTAAATCCAGATAGAACATCTATGCCGGATTTTGACATTGATTTTTGCATGGAAAAAAGAGATTTAGTTATTGAGCATGTTGCGAGTGTTTATGGAAAAGATAAAGTATCTCAAATTATTACTTTTGGAACTATGTCTGCTAGATCTGTGATTAGAGATGTTGGAAGATCCTTAGGATATCCATATGGTTTTGTGAACAAAATTTCTCAATTAATACCATTAGATATTGGTATTACATTAGAAAAATCTTTATCGAAAGAATTTGATTTGATTAAATTATATAAAAAAGATGTAGAGGTAAAAAAAATTATTGATATATCTAAAAAATTAGAAGGTGTGATTAGAAATACAGGGAAACATGCTGGAGGTATTGTCATTGCTCCAAATAAATTAACTAATTTTACACCTTTACAACGCGATGATAATGATATTTTTGTTACGCAATTCGATAAAAATGATATTGACTATGTTGGATTATTAAAATTTGATTTTTTAGGATTACGAACATTAACAATTATTCATTCATCTTTAAACATGATTAATAAGTATTTGCATCGCAATAATCAAAAAAGGATTTTTTTAAATCAAATACCATTCAATGATACCAAAAGTTTTACTTTGTTAAAGACTGCGAAAACTATTGCAGTATTTCAATTAGAATCTGAAGGGATGAGAGATTTAATTTTACGTTTGCAACCGGATTGTTTTGAAGATATTATTGCTTTAATCGCTCTTTTTAGACCGGGCCCTTTGCAATCAGGTATGGTAGATAATTTTATTAATCGTAAACATGGTAAAGAAATTATCTCTTATCCTGATCCAAAATGGCAGCATATATCTTTAAAACCTATTTTAGAATCTACATATGGTATTATTTTATATCAAGAACAAGTAATGAAAATTGCACAAGTATTATCTGGTTATACATTATCTAAAGCAGATATTTTGCAACGTGCAATGTCTAAAAAAAATTTCAAAGAAATGTCTAAACAACGTACATTTTTTCAAAATTCTGCTAAAAAAAAAGGTATTTCTACAGTATTATCAAGTAAAATTTTTGATTTATTGGAAAAGTTTTCGGGTTATGGGTTTAATAAATCACATTCTGTTGCTTATGCATTAATATCATATCAAACATTGTGGATGAAAGCAAATTATCCAGAAGAATTTCTTGCTGCTGTTATGAATTCTGATATTGATAATACTGATAAAATTAAAGTTTTAATTAAAGAATGTTTAGATATGAAAATTATTATTGTTCCTCCTAATATTAATATTAGTCATTATTCTTTTAGGGTGAATATTAATAGAGAAATTATTTACGGTTTAGGAGCTATCAAAGGTTTAGGAAAATCTGTTATAAGTACTATTATAAAAATTAAAAAAAAAATAAAAAAATTTAGTAGTTTATTTGAATTTTGTATGCATATTCCTCCTAAATATATTAATAAACGTGTTTTAGAAAAACTGATTTATTCAGGATCTTTTGATTCTTTCAATATCCCAAGGTCATTTTTAATATCTTTAATTCCTAAAGCAATTAAATTATCTATTCAATATTTACAATCAAAAAATATTTCTCAATTAATTTTGTTACAGCCAATAGAATATGAAAAAACTTTTTTATATAATCAATTAAAAGATTATTCTTACTCTACATTTTTAAGTATGGAAATTTTAAATCATGAAAAAGATGTTTTAGGGTTTTATTTGACTCGGAATCCTCTTGAAGAATATTTAAATGAATTGAAAAATTATACGAATGGAATCAGAATTAAAAATATTGATATATATCAAAAGTCTAAATTAATAAATATTTTTGGAATTGTATCCTCCATACATTATAAAATGACTAAAAACAATCAAAAAATATTATTTTTACAATTAATAGATGGAATATATCATATTGAAGTAACGATTTTTCATAAATTAATTATTTTAAATAAAAATATTTTGATCAAGGATAATATATTAATTGTTTCTGGACATGCAATTTTAAATAAATTTAATAAAAAATTAAAATTTATTGCACATGGTATTACAGATATTCATACTTCGCGTAATAAATACATAAAAAAAATCATTTTATTCATTAAAGATAAATTGAATTATAAAAAAATTTTTAATGATATTAAAAATATTATTTATCCATTTTTAGGTGGTAAAATTGAATTATATGTTTGTTATAAAAAAAAAAATATAAATTATAAATTTCAGTTACATAATCGATGGAATATTTATTTGGATCAAAAGGTGATAAATAGATTAAAGAATTTATTAGGTCCAGAGTATGTATTATTAAAATGTTAAATATTATTCACTTTTTATATTTTTTAATTTTTGTATTATAATATTAATAATATTGTTCATATTGATAATTTTTTTTTTGTATAAATATTTTCTTTCTTGATATTCGACAGTGTTATTATTAATTGTATTTTGATTAATAATAATAATATTTGGAATTCCTAATAAATTTGCATCATTAAATAGAATTCCTATTCTTTCTTCTCTATCTTCTAGTAGTACTTCAAGATTATATTGTCTACATTGTTTATACAAAGATTCTGATATTTTTTTTATTTTTTTGCATTGATGGAAATTGATGGGTATAATTAATACTTCAAAAGGAGCAATATTACTTGGCCATATGATACCCTTGTGATCGTGATTTTGTTCAATAATTGCTGATACTAATCTTGTGATACCAATTCCGTAGCATCCCATATGTATAAATTTTTGTTCTCCATGAATATTATTTATTTTTGTATTACTATCCCTAGAATATTTTTGTCCGATTTGAAAAATATGACCTATTTCAATACAATGTGCTATTTTTTTTGTATTATAAGAATTTTTAGTATCAATAATACTGTATATTTGAGAGTATTGAAAATTTTGACTAAGTATTATATTAGTAAAAAAGATATTATTAATAATAACCATTGGGATAATTTCTTTTAAATATACTACATTGGGATCTGTAATCAATGGTATTATTAGGTTAATACTATTATTGTTATTAATTATTTTTTTTATTTCTGTACTATTTGCAAAAAAAATTTTTTTTTTGTTTAAATGAAATATATTAATTTTATTGATTTTTTTAATATTTAACGTATTTTCTCCTTTAATTATAAGTCCTATAAACTGATATTTCTTTCTAAGTAATATTTTTATAATAAAAATTTTTATAATTTTTTTTTTCATTGTATAAAATATTTTTTGTAATTCTTTTTCATTTTTATTATAAAGAATATTTTCTGATATATAATGTTGTACATTTCTTACATATTTAATATTTTCAGCATATATACAAAAATTATTTTTACATTTTATTTTATTATTATGAATAATAATTTGATCTTCTCCATTTTTGGATAGTGATTGAAATTCATGTGAATATTTTCCACCCATAATACCAGATTCTGCTTTTACTGGATAAAATATTAAATTCATTTTTTTAAAAATATTTATATATGTTTGATACATTTGAAAATATGTATTGTTGAGAGAATTAATATTTTCATGAAAGGAATATGCATCTTTCATAATAAATTCACGTGCTCGTATAGTTCCTGATCTTGGTCTTCTTTCATCACGAAATTTTTTTTGTATTTGGTATAATATTATTGGTAATTTTTTGTATGATTTGATTTCATTTTTTATAAAATCTGTTGCCATTTCTTCATAAGTAGGACTTAATATAAAACGATTATTGTTTCTATCGTATAATTGAATGAGCTCTTTTCCGTATTTTTTTAAACGGTTACTTTTTTTCCATAAAATGTCTGTTTGCATAATTGGGAAAGATACTTCTATTGCTCCCAACTTATTCATTTCATACCGTATAATATTATTAATTTTTTTTAATACTCTTAATCCACTCGGTAACCATGTATATAATCCGACAGCCGATTTTCTAATGATTCCTGCTCTTAACATTAATTGGTAACTAATAGAATCAGTATTATGTGGTATTTCTTTAATTGTATATAATAAATATTTACTTGTACGCATATAATATTTTTCGTTGTTAATGGATATGAATAGTATTTTTATATGATCAATAACAATTGTTATTATGAATTCTTTTATAATATATACTATATTTTTATTATTTAGAATATATCGGACATATTAAGTATTATTGTGAATAAATATTCTTTTCAAGAAAGAACAGAAGAACCAACGTATTATAAAATTCAGAAAGCAAAAAATATTGGTTGTAATAATTATTTTCAGGAATTTATTTTTTTTATTATTTTAAATATCATTGTGATATCATTATATTTTTTGAAATATAGGATTATATCTTTTTTAATTAAAATTATGTATTGTAGTTTTATGTTTGATAGATCTATTTTTCGAAATAATCTATTTTTTTTACATTATATATGTCGGGATTTAAAAATAATTTTTTTTTTTTTGTATTTTTTATACTATTGATGATAGTAATATTTACTATTCAGTGGTTATTTTATGGGATAATATTAAATTTTTCGTTAGTTAAATTGAATATATTCAATATCAATTTCAAAATTTTGAAAAATATCTTTTCTTTTCAATTTTATTTTCAAATATTTAGTTTCTTTTTAAAAATATTTGTAATATTTTTAATAATTACAATATATTTTAAATTATTTTTTTTAAAAATTATCCATTTAACTACGTGCTCCATGATATCATGCTTAAAATTAGGTATACATTTGATTTATTTTTTTTTAATTTTTATATTAATTGGATTAATTCCAATAGTTTTTTTTGAAGTATTTTATAAAACCTTTTATTATTATAAAAATTTACAAATGAGTTATCAAGAATTACAAGATGAATATAAAGAAACTGAAGGGTATCATTGTATTAAAAAATTTATTAGAAAAAAAAATAAAATCTCTAACCATATGTTTTTATTTTCTAATACTTCTACATCCAGTATAGTCATTACAAATACAATATCTTATTCTATTGCAATACAATATGATGTTCAAAACATTTATTTTCCTAAAATATTGGAAAAAGGGTTTGGAACATTATCGTATAAAATACAAGAATTAGCACGTAAATATAATATTTTAGTATTGCACGATGCAGAGTTAGCAAATATATTATATAAATATGGTACAAGAGGTCAGTGTGTTCCAAATATGTTATTGAATGTCATGTCTGAGGTATTAATATGGATGCGTAGGTTAGAGAAATGGAAAAAATATGGTGGAAAATTTCCTGAAAGAATTAAAAAATCATTTATATCACCTAAATTAAAATTTTAATATGAGTATTGTTATGTTGAATGTTGTTCATATATATCGATTTTTACTATTTTTCAAACAAATAAAGTGGAAAGGATTAGTGGGACCTATTATAATTTTAATGATTCTTGCTATGATGATTCTTCCTTTGCCTGCTTTTATTTTAGATATTTTTTTTACTTTTAATATTTCCATTTCTATTATGGTACTTTTAGTATCCATGTTTACACGTAATATATTAGAGTTTTCAGCATTTCCAACAGTTTTGTTATTTTCTACTTTATTACGATTATCTTTAAATATTGCTTCCACAAGAATTATTTTACTAAAAGGACATATGGGTCCTTTTTCTGCAGGTAGGGTAGTAGAAGCTTTTGGACATTTTTTAGTTGGAGGAGATTTTGCAATTGGAATTATAGTATTTTTTATACTAGTTATTATTAATTTTATGGTAATTACAAAAGGTGCTGGTCGTATTGCGGAAGTTGGTGCTAGATTTGCTTTAGATGGTATGCCTGGAAAACAAATGGCGATTGATTCTGATTTAAATGTTGGTATTATTGGCGAAAAACAAGCAAAAATTCGTAGAATGGAAATTACACAAGAAGCAGATTTTTATGGTGCTATGGATGGAGCTAGTAAATTTGTTAGAGGAGATGCGATTTCTGGTATTGTAATTATGATAATTAATATTTTGGGTGGTTTAGTGGTTGGAGTTATTCAACACCATATGACATTATCAGAAGCGGGAAAAATTTATACTCTGTTAACTATTGGAGATGGTTTAGTCGCACAAATTCCAGCTTTAGTGATCTCAACAGCTGCAGGAGTTATTGTAACTCGTGTTAGTAGTAATCAAGATGTTGGCGAACAAATGATTAATCAAATATTTTATAATCCCAAAGTAATTTTTTTTAGTAGCCTAGTATTGGGTATACTAGGTATAGTACCTGGTATGCCCAATGTTATTTTTTTTCCATTTACATTAATATTAATGATGATTGCATATTTTTTACATCTTTCTCAAGAAAAAAATAAACTTTTTAAAAAAAATCAACATTTTTGTAAAAAAAAAATAATATATAATGTATCCTGGGATAATGTGGTATTAGAAGATCCTATGAGAGTAGAATTAGGATATTCTTTATTCTCTATGACAAAAATTCAAAATGATAGTAATCTACTTTTTCAAATTTCTGAAATTCGAAAAGAAATTGCTAAAAAAATTGGATTTTTACCTCCTATGATACACGTTAAATACAATAATTATTTATCTGCATTAGAATATCGTATTTTTATTAAAGGAGTAGAACATGGAAGAGGAACAATTGTTGTTAATAATTTAATAGCTATTAATAAAAAAAATATTCTTGACACTTTATCAGGAATTAAAGTGGTTGATCCAATATTTGGATATCCTGCATTTTGGATTGATATAAAATATAAAAATCAAGCTCAACACAAAAAATATCATGTTATACATGCTGATTTAGTAATTAAAGAACATTTAATAAATATTATTTCTTTAAATTTAAAAGATTTGTTTAGTCGTCAAGAAGCTCAGCAATTATTAAATTATATATCTTTGAAAATTCCTAAATTACCTGAAGAATTAATTCCTAATATTATTAGTTTAACATGTTTACATAAAGTTTTGCAAAATTTATTATTTGAAAATATCCCAATTCGTGATATATGTACCATATTAGAAACCCTTATAGAATATGGTATACAGTATCAAAATCCTAATGAATTAACTAGTTTTGTGCGATTATCTTTACATAAATTAATTACACAAACTTTTTTTTCTTCTAAAAAAGTAGTTTATGTAATTGGTTTAGAAAAAAAATTAGAGTATTTACTATTACAAATTATTCAATCTGGAAAAGATACCCTGAATACACAATTACATAAGTTATTTATAGATAATACTAATATAGCTATTCAAAATCAAATATCTATTAATGCTCCGTTAATTATAATAGTAAAACATGAAGTACGATTTTTAGTATCATCACTTTTACGAAAATATTTTTTACAATTAATTGTTTTATCTGATTTAGAAATTACAAATAATGTTAATATTATTTTTAAAAATATTATTAAAATGTAATTTTTTATATTATAAAAATTTTTTACATGTGTTTTACAGTCTGTATTCCTAACAATTGTAGTCCTTTTTTAATTATTCTAGACGTTAAAAAAGATAATTTCAATCTACTATTTTTGATTTTAATTTTTTTTGCATATAATATAGGATATTTTTCATAGAATACAGAGAATAAAGAACATACTTGAAATAAGTACAAACATAAAATATGTGGTGTTCCTTGTTTTTCTATTTTTTTTATAACTTCTTCAAATTCTAATAATTTAATACATAAATTAATTTCAATTTTTTTATTTAATATTATTGGAGATTTTATATGGCATATTTTTATTTTTGATTTTTTAAATATAGAATATATTCTAGTATATGTATATTGTATATATAATGCTGTATTGCTATTAAAAGAAAGTATTTTTTCCCAATTAAATATATAATTTTTTTTTCTATTTTTAGATAAATCAAAATATTTTATTGCACTAATTCCGATAATTCTTGACAAATAGATTATTTTTTTTTTTCTAAAATTTTTATTTTTTTCTTTTATAATGATTTCTGCTTTTTTAATTGCTTCCTTTATTAAAGAATGTAATTTAATTAATTTTCCATCCCTAGTTTTAAATGGTTTATTATTTTTTGATAATATCATTCCAAATGTGTGGTGTTCTAAATCAAATTCCTGAGGTATATATTGCGCTTTTTTAGCAATGATACTGACTTGTGTTAAATGTTGTTTTTGTCTAATATCTGTATAATAAATAATTCTATTTGCCTTCAATACATTAATACGATATTTTAAACATGCTAAATCAATTGTGGAATATAAAAATCGGTGATCTTGTTTTTGTAAAATAACTCCCATTGGTTTTCCATCTTTATTTTGGATTTCATCTAAATATACAAGGGTATCTCCTTTATACTGTGAGGTAATTTTTTTCTTTTTTAAATCTAAAAGAATTTTTGGAAGCATATTGACATAAAAACTTTCTCCAATAATATTATTATTATTTAATTTGATATTTAATAATTTGTAAATTACATTATTTTCTTGAATAGTAATATTAACAATTTTTTTCCATATTTTAGTATACGTGGTATGGTAATTTTGTAAATCTATAAAGTATTTATCTGATTGTTTTTTAAAACTATCATCAGTATCATATAATTTTTTAGATTCCTGATAAAATTTCTCTATTTCTTGTAAAGTAATATTTACTTTAGAAAATTTAATTTTTTTTTTTTTTATTAAAGCAATCAACATTCCAAATTGAATACCCCAATCTCCAATATGATTTACTCTAGTGATATTATTTCCACAAAATTCTATGATTCTTGCCATGGAGTCACCTATCACAGTTGATCTTAAGTGTCCAACATGCATTTCTTTAGCCATATTTGGAGATGAATAATCTATAATAACATTTTGGGGGTTTTTTTTAGATATTCCTAATCTTTTACAATGTATGATTGTTTCTGTTATTTTGGATATCCAGAATGTATTTAAAAATATGTTAATAAATCCAGGTTCAGAGTATTTAATCTTTTTATATCTTTTATTATTTTGTAGACCAAAAATAATTTTTTTTGATATTTCTAATGTTTTTATTTGTAATATTTTAGAAATTGTGATAATTCCATTTATTTGGTAATGTCCAATTTTTGATTTAGTAGTTAAATTAATATGATTAATATAATTAATTGAAATATTATTTTTTAATATTATTTTTTTTAAGTCTTTTAGTAAAACTTTTTTAATATCCATATTATATTGCTTAGTATGCTATATTTTATAAGAAGTAGAATATACTTAATAAGTATATATAATTGTGTTAATATATTATTTATAATAATATGCGTATATTAGAAAATTTACTCTAAAACATTATTTTTGTATGAAATACGTAGTATGAATTTTTCCTTTATTTTAAAAAATTGTATCTAATAAAAAATATTTTGATTTATATTCAATAATTAGTTGACTTTTTTCTGTAATCATGTAGTATATATATATAGATAAGTTTTATATGCTCTTTAAAAATTAATCAAATAATCTGTGTGGGCACTAAAAATTAAATGCAAATATTCTTTTATTAATTTTCAATTTAAGAATATCTTTTTAAAATATTTCCGTTATTACTTTAATTTATGTTAAAGTAGTAGCATTTAATTGAAGAGTTTGATCATGGCTCAGATTGAACGCTGGCGGCAAGCCTAACACATGCAAGTCGAGCGGCAGCGAAAGAAAGTTTACTTTCTTGTCGGCGAGCGGCAAACGGGTGAGTAATATCTGGGGATCTACCTAGAAGAGGGGGATAACTATTGGAAACGATAGCTAATACCGCATAATGTTGAGAAACCAAAGTAGGGGACTTTATTTATTTAAGCCTTACGTTTTTAGATGAACCCAGATGAGATTAGCTTGATGGTAGGGTAATGGCTTACCAAGGCAATGATCTCTAGCTGGTCTGAGAGGACAACCAGCCACACTGGAACTGAGACACGGTCCAGACTCCTACGGGAGGCAGCAGTGGGGAATCTTGCACAATGGGCGAAAGCCTGATGCAGCTATGCCGCGTGTATGAAGAAGGCCTTAGGGTTGTAAAGTACTTTCGTCAGGAAAGAAAGAAAAATAACTAATAATTATTTTTTGTGACGTTACCTGAAGAAGAAGCACCGGCTAACTCCGTGCCAGCAGCCGCGGTAATACGGAGGGTGCAAGCGTTAATCAGAATTACTGGGCGTAAAGAGCGCGTAGGCGGTTCTTTAAGTTAGATGTGAAATCCCTGGGCTTAACCTAGGAACTGCATTTAAAACTAATGAGCTAGAGTATCGTAGAGGGAGGTAGAATTCCAGGTGTAGCGGTGAAATGCGTAGATATCTGGAGGAATACCTGTGGCGAAAGCGACCTCCTGGACGAATACTGACGCTGAGGTGCGAAAGCATGGGTAGCAAACAGGATTAGATACCCTGGTAGTCCATGCCGTAAACGATGTCGACTTGGAGGCTGTTTCCTTGAGAAATGGCTTCCGAAGCTAACGCATTAAGTCGACCGCCTGGGAAGTACGGTCGCAAGGCTAAAACTCAAATGAATTGACGGGGGCCCGCACAAGCGGTGGAGCATGTGGTTTAATTCGATGCAACGCGAAAAACCTTACCTGGTCTTGACATCCATAGAATTTCTTAGAAATAAGAAAGTGCCTTTTAGGAGCTATGAGACAGGTGCTGCATGGCTGTCGTCAGCTCGTGTTGTGAAATGTTGGGTTAAGTCCCGCAACGAGCGCAACCCTTATCCTTTTTTGCCATCGGTTCGGCCGGGAACTAAAAGGAGACTGCCGGTTATAAACTGGAGGAAGGTGGGGACGACGTCAAGTCATCATGGCCCTTACGACCAGGGCTACACACGTGCTACAATGGTATATACAAAGAGAAGCAAATCTGCGAAGGTAAGCGAATCTCATAAAGTGTATCTTAGTTCGGACTGGAGTCTGCAACTCGACTCCACGAAGTAGGAATCGCTAGTAATCGTGAATCAGAATGTCACGGTGAATACGTTCCCGGGCCTTGTACACACCGCCCGTCACACCATGGAAGTGAGTTGCAAAAGAAGTAAGTTGTTTAACCTTGAAAGAGGAGGGCGCTTACCACTTTGTGGTTCATAACTGGGGTGAAGTCGTAACAAGGTAACTGTAGGGGAACCTGCGGTTGGATCACCTCCTTATAATATAGGCATTTTAATTTTAAAGTGCCCACACAGATTATTTGATAAAATTTTTATAGGCTTGTAGCTCAGTTGGTTAGAGCGCACCCCTGATAAGGGTGAGGTCGGTGGTTCAAGTCCACTCAAGCCTATTTTCCATCTGGGGCTATAGCTCAGCTGGGAGAGCGCCTGCCTTGCACGCAGGAGGTCAGCGGTTCAATCCCGCTTAGCTCCAATATTTATAAAAATACCTATAATATTATAAATTATTATTATTGCAAATATAGTTTCATTTTTTCATTTAAATCATTTTACCAATATTTTTATAAAATGTTTTTATCTTAAAAAAATGATATAATTAAAATTTATAATATCTATGTTTAATATTCAAAAAAAAAAATCTTCCAGAATGATTGCTTTAGATATCGAAACAACAGGCATGAATAAGTTGGGTTTAATATTTTCAGGACATCGAGTGATTGAAATTGGTGCTGTTGAAATTATTAATAGAAAATTCACCGGAAATGATTTTCACGTATACATTAACCCTAATCGATCCATAGATCCTGAAGCATTTAATATTCATGGAATTTCTGAAACATTCCTTTCTGACAAACCCAACTTCTCTAAAATTTATGAAAATTTTCTAGAATATATTGAAAATTCTGATATTATTGTGCATAATGCAAATTTTGATATTCAATTTTTAGAATACGAAATTCAAATAATAAATCCAAATATCGTTAAAATTTCTAAAATAAATAAGATTATTGATACACTGAATATAGCAAGATCTATTTTTCCGGGGAAAAAAAATAATTTAAATGCACTATGTGAACGTTATAATATCAATATCTCTCATAGGGATTTACATAATGCAATAATAGATGCGAAACTTTTATCTGAATTATATTTAAGAATGACCCGAGTTCAAAAAAAAATTAATCTTATACAAGAAAAAATACAACAAACGTCCCATAAAGAATCTTTTTTACAAAAAAATGATCTTATAGTCTTGTATGCTTCCGAAAAAGAAAATATCATGCATGCAAAATATTTAAGAAAAATGAAAGAAAATCATTCTTGTTTGTGGATTACGAAAAAATAAAAATTTATCATTCATGATTTTATAAAATTATTTGTTTCAATATGTATTTTGGTGCGGTAGTTCAGTTGGTTAGAATACCGGCCTGTCACGCCGGGGGTCACGGGTTCGAGACCCGTCCGCACCGCACATATAAATCTTTTATATATTCTTACCTTCAAATAAAACATTTAATGTAAAATGAAAATATTGAAATTTAATAATATTTTTTAGTTGCATTATTTTCTTTTTTATTATATATTTGATATTATTAATCTTATATTTGTTGTGGTACCTTATGTATAAAAAACATATTGTGACATGGGATATGTTACAGATTTATACTAAAAAATTAGCTTCTAAAATATATTCAATAAAAAAGTGGAAGGGAATTATTGGAGTAAGTAGAGGTGGACTTATTCCTGCAACTTTATTAGCCCGAGAACTAAGTATTAGATATGTCGATACTCTTTGTATATGTAGCTATAACGATTATTATCTTCAAAACATTAAAGTATTAAAGAAACCTGAATATAGTACAGATGATATATTAATTGTAGATGATTTAGTGGATACCGGAGGAACAGCAAAAATTATTAGAAAAATGTATCCCAGTACATATTTTGTAACGATTTTCGCAAAACCTAAAGAAAAAAGATTAGTTGATAATTATATGATTGATATTCCACAAAACATATGGGTTGAACAGCCATGGGATATGACATTATCTTATTCTAAACCTTTAATAAAAGAACCTAAAATTAAATAAAATAAAGGGTTTTTTATTATAAAATATATTATCTTATATATATTATTAAAATAGTTAACGAAATAGTTTGACTTACTATGATCAATAAAATTAAAATAATAAAAAATTTAATATCAGATGAGAAGAAAGAAATATTATTTATTAATAAATTATCTGATAAGAACATGGATATTTATTTAAAAAGAATAGAAAAGGATATTTATATTTTTCATAAATATTCTTTATCTAAAATAATATCATCTATTCTTCCTGATATTGACAATATAGAAAAATCAATAGCGTTATCGAAATTAGACAAAAAATTTCAATTGATTTATATAGAATTAAAAAATATCTTAAAATTGGTAATGAATGTATTAAATAAATATCATGTAACTACTATTTATAATACCAATGTTCTTTTAGACCCCAGTATACATCAAGCAATTTCTGTATCGTCTTCTACAACGATTCAGAAGAATTATATCATAGAAGTAATGCAAAAGGGATATAAGTTATATAAAAGAGTTTTAAGGCCTGCTATGGTAATAGTATCACAATAAAACTATATTATTAGTTTTGAATGAAACTATAAGTTATTTTGAAAAATATAAAATGTATTTTTATAAAACATGAAAAAAAATAAAAAAAAAAGAAATAATATTATTACCAATAAAAAGGCATATTACAATTTTTTTATTGAAAAAACTATAGAGTCTGGATTAATTTTACGAGGATGGGAAGTAAAATCGATAAGATTAAAAAAAATAAATATTACAAATAGTTATTTATCTTTTAGAAATAACGAAATATATTTAATTGGTATAAATATTGAGCCGTTTTTAAAATCTAATATTTATACCGATTATCAAAAAAATAGACCCATCAAAGTTTTATTAAATAAAAGAGAAATAAATTTCTTATATGGAAAATTTAAAACCATTGGATATAGTTTAATTGCTACTTCTTTATATTGGAAAGAAGCATGGTGTAAATTAGAAATCGGAATAGCAAAAGGGAAACAAAAAAAAGATAAAAGAACAACTATTAAAAACAGAGAATGGGAAAGAAAAAAAAGTAAATTATTCAAAAGAATATTAACATAAGTATAAATAATAGTATAATATAATATTGAATATATGAAAACTACAGATTCTTCTCAAGATATCATATGGATGCAACATGCATTATTATTAGCTGAAAAAGCAAAAAGTATTGGAGAAGTACCTGTAGGAGCAGTATTAATTTTTGATAATCGTATTATTAGTACTGGATTTAATTGTTCAATATCATACCATGATCCAACAGCTCATGCAGAAATCATTGCTTTAAGAAAAGCAAGCAAAATATTAAAAAATTATAGAATACCTAATACTACATTATATGTTACCTTAGAACCCTGCCTAATGTGTTTAGGAGCAATTATTAATAGCCGTATTACACGGCTAGTTTTAGGAACTCAACATAAAAATAAAAAAGAACAACAATATAGCACAAATAGTATTTTTTTAAGTCTTAAAAAAAAAATAAAAATTAAAGAATTAATATCTGTTAAAAACTGCACTTATCTTATAAAATCCTTCTTTAAAAATAAAAGAATCTTAAAAAATTGATCTTTTATCTGAAATATTTATTATTTAATATCAAATTTATTCAATAATAACCATTGATACAATATATTCTTTTTCATCAGTAGTACTTACATGTATTTTCTTAATATTAGTAATGAAGTATTTATAATGTTTTACATTAATAAATTTTATTTTAGGTTTTCCAGATTTATTATGTATTAATAAAATATTTTTAAAATTAATTTTATTATTCCAACCTGTACCTAAAGCTTTTAGTACTGCTTCTTTTATTGAAAAAATTTTTGCCAAAAAATTGATTTTATGATGATGATGTCGAAAATTTAACCATTCTATTTTTGATAAAATTTTTTTTGCAAATTTTACATGAAATTTATTAAATATTTTTTTAATTCTTGATATTTTAATAATATCGATTCCGATTCCAATAATTGACATATATTTTTAAATATTTTTAAATGCTCCTTTGTTGCACTTTTAATTTTAATATTATTTCTTTTGTGTTAAGAAATTTTTGGATATCTTTTTTTGCTAAAAAAATACAATACTTTATTTTTTTACCTTTACTTCCAATAATAATCTTTTTGTGTCGAATATTTTTGACAAAAATAGAAGCATATATATTATATACTCCATTTTTGTCAATAAAACATTCTTTTATTTTAATTTTAATTAGATAAGGTAATTCTTGATTTAAATTATTAAGAAATTTTTCTCTAATAATTTCAGTAATCATAAAATTATTAGAAATATTTGTTTGATCTTGTTTTAAAAATTGATGTGTATCTTTTGGTATATTTTTTTGAATAATATTAATTAATATGTCTATATTTTCTCCTGTTTGTGCAGATACAGGAACAATTTCCATAAATTGATGTTTTAGATTGATTTTTTTGATAAAAGGTAATATTATTTTTTTATTTGTAATACAATCAATTTTATTAATTACTAGTATAATAGGTATAGAATTCTTTGTAATACTATTTAATATTTCTTCATCTAATGTAGACCAATGAGTTTTTTCGATTATAAAAAGAATTAATGATAAATATTTTTTGACTTTTAATATATTATTTTTTATATATTGAAATTGTTTGTTGAATTGCATACCTGGTGTATCTATATAAATTAATTGATAATTTTGAATAGTTTGTATACCTAAAATATTTTTTTCAGTTGTCCCTTTTTTATTCGAAATAATAGATATTTTATTTCCAATAATTTTATTAAAAATACTGGATTTTCCAACATTTGTTTTTCCAAAAATACCAATCTTTCCACAATAAGAATAATTATTATTTTTCATTTTATTCCTAATTGTATTAAAACTTGATAAGCAGAATTTTGTTCCGCTTTTCTTCTACTTGTTCCTATACCAATAAATTTTATTTCGAGTGCATAGACTTCGCACTGAATTGTAAATAGTTGATTGTGTGTTTCTCCATATATTTGTATTATATGATATTCGGGTAATGGTGAATGTTTAGCTTGTAAGTATTCTTGTAGTAACGTTTTTGAATCTTTTTGTGTATTTCCTGGGCTGATTTTTTGTAATCTCTTTTGATACCATTTTAGTATTAATTTTTCTACAGTCAGGATATCACTATCTAAAAAGATACCCCCTATCAATGCTTCCACTGTATTAGCTAAAATAGATTCTCTTTTAAATCCCCCACTTTTTAATTCCCCTTGTCCTAATTTTAAATGTTCTCCTAATTGAAATTCATAAGCAATTTTTGCTAATGTATTTCCTTTTACTAATGTTGCCCGCATTCTACTCATATCACCTTCATTAATATCTGGAAAAGATTTATATAAAGCATTTGCAATTACAAAACTTAAAATAGAATCACCTAAAAATTCTAATCTCTCATTATGTTTATTACTTGCACTGCGATGTGTAAGTGCTTTTTGTAAAATTCCCTTTTTTATAAAAAAATATCCTATTATTTTTTGTAGTTTGTAAATCACAATATAGCTCGTATTAATTTAATAGTATTTATGAATTAATGAATTTTTCCAATTCGAGATATGTCAATACCTGTAGGCCATTGGTGTTCTTTTTTTTCTATATGCATCCATATATAATTTGCTTTTCCTAGAATATTATTTTCTGTTACAAATCCAAAAGACCTACTATCTATACTATTATCTCTATTATCTCCCATAACAAAACATTGATTTTTAGGTACTATCCAAGATTGTTTTGGTTGATTGTTTTGATGGAAATATGATTTTATTATGTTTTTTTGGATATTAGAAAGTATAATATTATATTTGTAATTATCAATATTTTCTTGATACATATTATGATGTATATCTGACATGGATAATGTTTTTTTTTCTTTAAAAAGATTTTTTATGATTGTAAAAAAATTTATTTTTTTATTAATATAATTATTTTCTTTTTTTATAAGTTTATCATGTACAGAAATTTTATTATTTTTATTATTTTGAATATTTTGATAATTTTTATATATTGTGATTTTTTTATTAACATGATCATAAGAAATTTTATCTCCTGCGATTGCTATGACTCTTTTGATATACATTGTATTAAAATCTTTTAATGATCTAAAGATAATTACATCGCCTCTTTTAGGATGGTGAAAAGTAATAATTTTATGATTTGTGAATGGATTACTAATACCATATGAATACTTTTGTACTATAATATAATCTCCGGTAGATAATTCTGGAAACATAGATTGTGAACAAATATAAAATGGTTCATATAAAAAACATCGTATAATAAAAATTAATAATAATATTGGAAATATACCACCAATATTTTTTATAAAACATTTATTTTTACATTTTATTGTATTTTTAGTATGATAATTTTTTTTTTGTATTTCAATATTTTTAATAAATCTTGTTTTTTTTTGATTATATAATTCTATTTTATTCGCAATCCATATAATTCCTGTAGTAAATAATAAAATTGTAAAAACTTTTAAAAACATGCCTTCCATATTTAAATTTCCTTATTTGAAATAATTATATTATTTTTCAGATAATATAGAAAAAAAAGTTTCTTTTGGAATTCTTATGTTACCAATTTTTTTCATTTTTTTTTTACCATCTTTTTGTTTTTGTAATAACTTTTTTTTTCTACTAACATCTCCTCCATAACACTTTGATAATACATTTTTTCGTAATTGTTTAATAGTACTACTAGCAATAATATTATTTTCTATAGCAGCTTGTATAGAAATATTAAACTGTTGTCTGGGTAGTGAAGATTGAATTTTTTGAATTATCTTTTTTGCTTTATTATATATATTATTACGATGTAAGATTAAAGATAAAGCATCTATTTTTTCTGAATTAATTAAAATATTTAAACAAACAACATCAGTTTTTTTAAAATACTGAAAATGATATTCTAAAGATGCATAACCACTTGATATAGATTTTAGTTGATCAAAAAAATTTATAATAATTTCGGAAATAGGAATATCATATTTTAATAATACTTGATGTGTATGGTAAATAATATCTTTTTGTATTCCTCTTTTTTCTAAACATAATTTAATAATTTTACCAATATATTTAGGTGGAGTTAAAATATTACATAAAGCAATTGGTTCTCTAAACTCTTTAATTTCATTTAACTTAGGTAGGTTTTCTGGATTATTTAAATGAATTATTTTCTTATTTTTTTTTTCAATTTCATAAATTACAGTTGGTGTTGTAGATATTATACTTAAATGATATTCTCTTTCTAGTCTTTCTTGTATAATTTCCATATGTAATAATCCTAAAAATCCACATTTAAATCCAAAACCTAAGGAATGAGATTTTTCGGGTTCATATGATAAAGCAGCATCATTCAAACGTAATTTTCCTAGTGCAATTCGAAACATTGGGTATTGTTCAGTATGAATCGGAAATAATCCTGCAAAAATTTTAGGATGAATTTTTTGAAATCCAGCAATAGTATTTTTTGTAGGATTTTCAAAGGATGTTAATGTATCTCCTACAGAGAACGCTGTAATATCTTTTATTCCACAGGTAATCCAACCAACTTCTCCAGATATTAATTGTTTTTTATTTTTTTGTTTTGGTGTAAAAATACCTAATTGATGTATGGTATATTTTTTTTTAGTACTCATTACTTGTATTTGCAAATCTGAATATATTTTTCCATTTTTTATACGAATAAGAGAAATAACTCCTAAATAATTGTCAAACCAGGAATCAATAATTAAAGCTTGCAGTGCATTACTTACAGAACCTTGTGGAGGAGGTATTTTTTGAATAATAGTTTCTAAAATATCGGAAATTCCTGTTCCTGTTTTTGCAGAACATTGAATAATATTTTTTGTGGAAAGTCCAATAGTTTCTTGAATTTCTTGTATTACTTTTTCTGGATTTGCATTTTTTAAATCCATTTTATTTAAGATGGGTATTACAATTAAATTCATTTTTAATGCCATGTTACAAGTAGCTACAGTTTGTGCTTCTACTCCTTGACACGCATCAATTACTAATAAAGCTCCTTCACATGCGCTTAAAGAACGTGAAACTTCATATGAAAAATCTACATGTCCTGGAGTATCAATAAAATTTAAATAAAATTTTTCATTATTTTTATTAATATATTGAACAGTAACACTTTGTGCTTTAATAGTAATTCCTCTTTCTTTTTCTAAGTCCATAGAATCTAATACTTGATTAGACATTTCTCTTGTTGTCAATCCTCCACACATTTGAATGAAACGATCCGATAATGTAGATTTTCCGTGATCAATATGTGCTATAATAGAAAAGTTTCTAATATTTTTCATATTTTATATTTATATGTTATATAATAATTATAATACTATTTTTAATATATACTATATTATCTTTATATAATATTTTTATATATAATAATTATTATATACTATCATTAATAAATTTATTATATATAGAAAAATAATTTATTAAAATATTAATATTGATTTTATTATATTGATTAATATGAATATAAAAAAAAAAGTTATTGTAGCGATGTCTGGAGGTGTTGATTCTTCAGTATCTGCTTATCTTTTATTAAAGCAAGGATATATAGTAGAAGGAATGTTTATGAAAAATTGGGAAGAAGATGATAAAAATAATTTTTGTTCTTCTTCTCAAGATTTATCTGATACTCGATTGGTATGTAAGAAGCTTGGAATTATTCTACATGAAGTAAATTTTTCTGAAGAATATTGGAATTTGGTTTTTGAAAAATTTTTGTTAGAACATAGAAAAGGTAAAACTCCTAATCCTGATATTCTTTGTAATGAAAAAATTAAATTTGGTATATTTTTTAATGTAGCGCAAAAAATATTTAAGGCAGATTATATTGCTACAGGACATTATGCACAAGTAAAATATTTTAATAAACAACCAATGTTATTACGAGGTTTAGATTCCAATAAAGATCAAAGTTATTTCTTACATCGAATGACCTTGAATAAACTAAGAAAAATTTTATTTCCAGTAGGTCATTTAAAAAAAAAAACTGTACGTAAAATAGCTCAAAAAATTAATTTACCAAATGCAAATAAAAAAGATTCTGTTGGTATTTGTTTTATTGGTTCTTGTAAGATGAAAAATTTTTTAAGTCGTTTTATAAAAATTAAAAAAGGTAATATTGTTAATAGTGATGGTTATATTCTTGGTATACATCACGGTTTAGTTAATTATACGATTGGACAAAGAAAAGGAATAGGAATTGGTGGTATTTCTGGGAAAAAAAAATTTCCTTGGTATGTAATAGAAAAAAATTTATTCAAAAATACACTAGTTGTTTGTCAGGGTAATAAAAATATTAAGTTACTTTCTATTGGATTAATTGCTATAGATGTTCATTGGATTAGTATGATGAACATTTCTAATATATTATATTGTACTATAAAAACTAGATATCAGCAAAAAGATATTTCTGGTAAAATAATATTAATATCTTTAAATTCTGTAAAAATATTTTTTAATACTCCAATAACTTCTATTACTCCAGGTCAATCAGTAGTTTTTTATATGTTAGATATTTGTTTAGGAGGAGGGTTTATTAAACAACCAATATTTTTATCAAAAGATACATATTATACATAATATAGTATATTTTCTCATTTTGGAATTGTATTTATGAATGATTTTTCTTTATTAGCGATTTCTCCAATAGATGGTAGGTATTATAAAAATACTAGAAGATTAAAAAAAATATTTAGTGAGTATGCATTTTTTAAATTTCGTGTGAAAATAGAAATTAAATGGTTACAAAAATTATCTTCTATATCAGAAGTACTTGAATTACCTGCACTAACTACAAAAAATGTTCAAATATTAAATAATATTATTGATAATTTTAATTTTAATGATGCTAAAGAAATTAAAAATATTGAAAAAATTACTAATCATGATATAAAATCAATTGAATATTTTTTAAAAAAAAAAATATCTGAAAAAATTATTGATTATAAAAATATAATTAATTTTATTCATTTTTCTTGTACTTCAGAAGATATTAATAATTTAGCTTATGCATATATGATGAAAATAAGTAAAATTGATATATTATTACCGTATTGGAGTAAAATACTTATTACTCTTAAGAGTATGGCAAAAGATTTTAAAAACATTAGTATGTTATCCAGAACACATGGACAGCCAGCAACGCCTTCTACTTTGGGTAAAGAAATAATAAATTTTTATTACCGTTTATATAGACAATTTAAACAATTAAAAAAAATTAATATTTTAGGAAAATTTAATGGTGCAACAGGTAATTACAATGCACATATTATTGCTTACCCATTAATTAATTGGAAAAAAGTTAGTGAAGAATTTGTAACTTCTTTAGGATTTCATTGGAATCCATATACAACACAAATAGAACCACATGATTATATATCTGAAATATTTAGTTGTATATGTAGATTTAATACAATTTTAATTAATTTAAATCAAGATTTTTGGGGATATATTTCTTTAAATTATTTTATTCAAAAAAATAGAAAAAATGAAGTAGGTTCGTCTACTATGCCACATAAAATTAATCCAATTGATTTTGAAAAATCGGAAGGTAATTTAGGATTATCTAATGCTATTATGAATCATATGATTTCAAAATTACCGATTTCTCGTTGGCAAAGAGATTTAAGTGATTCTACAGTATTAAGAAATATTGGTATTGCAATTGGATATTCAATGATATCATATGATGCTATACTATCAGGATTACAAAATATTCAAGTAAATAATATAAAAATTAAAGAAGATTTATATAATCAATGGCAATTGTTATCTGAACCTATTCAAACTGTTATGCGACGTTTTGGAATTTCTGATTCATATGAACAATTAAAAAAATTAACTAGGGGTAATAATATTAATTTTCAAGATATACATAAATACATTGATAATTTAACTATTCCTAAAAAAGAAAAAAAAATTTTAAAACAAATAACACCAATGAATTATATTGGAGATGCTATTAATATAGTTCAAAACATTTGTAACTAATATATTTGATTTTTGAAAGTATTATCAATATTATAATATTTAGGGCGAAAATGGGATTTTTAAAAAATAAAAAAATTTTAATTACTGGTATGTTAAATGAATGGTCTATTTCATATGGTATCGCTCAAGCTCTATATGAACAGAATGCATCATTAGCATTTACCTGTATCAATCCGAAAAACAAAAAAAAAATTCAAAAAATTGCTAAAAAATTTAATTCTAACATTGTTATTACTTGTGATTTATTTAAAACAACTGGTATACAAAAATTATTTTTGAATTTATTTAAGTATTGGGATTTTTTTGATGGTTTTGTACATTCTATTGCATATACTCCAAAAAAACAATTTTCAAAAAACTATCTTTCTACAATAAATATCAAAGATTTTGAAAAAACTAATAATATTACTTCTTATAGTTTGATTGCTATGATTCAATCATGTCAAAAAAAATTAAATCAAGGTTCTTCTATTGTTACGTTAACATATTTAGGTTCACAACAAGTGATTCCATATTATAATATTATGGGGTCTGCAAAAGCTTCATTAGAATCTAATGTTCGATATATTGCTAATGTTCTTGGTCCAAGACAGTGTAGAATTAATGCAATTTCGGCAGGTCCAATTAAAACTGTCTCTTCTTATTGTATCCCTAATTTTCGAAAAATATTATCTTTTTCTAAAAAATTTTCACCAATAAAAAGACTAGTAACAACAAGAGAAATAGGAAATACAGCTGCATTTTTATTTTCTAATCTTTCTAGCGGTATTACAGGACAAATAATTTATGTTGATGGGGGTTTGAATATATCTTCTATGAACCATTTATTTTAATTATTTTATGTATTATATTTTTATATTTATTATATTTGATTACTAATATTTTGAGTTTATAACCATGTTACAATATAAAAAAAAATTGTTAGAATTAAAGAATAAATTTCATGTTCATACAGTACATGTAATAGGATTAGTAAAAAAATACGATAAAAGGTATGGTTTTTTGAAAATAACATCCAAAATAAATTATGTAATTTCAAAAAAATATATTAAACAAGTGATGCATGGTGATCGTATTACCGCAATAATATATACACAAAAAAATCAAGAATTTGTTAAACCACATCAATTAATTAAACCATTTTTAAATATTTTTATAGGGAAAATTAATAAAAAAAATGATGTTATTTTTATTAAACCCGATTATCCTTTTCTACAGGAATGTTTAGTATATTTTGATAATTATAGTGATGGTATGCATGTTCAAGATGGTGATTGGTTTATTGCAAAATTATTTAAACATAAATTACGAGACCATGAATCTTTTAAAGCAAAATTAATAAAATTCGTTACTTCTGCATACGATAAGTTAATTCCTTGGAAAATAACATTATCACATTATCATTTGGAGTATCATTTTCCAAAAATTAATAGTTGTGATACAACTTTTAATTTTAATATTTCTAGAAAAGATTTAACACATTTATCATTTATTACCATTGATAATGAAAATACACAAGATATAGATGATGCAATATTCCTTGAAAAACATGGTAGTATGATTAATTTAATTATAGCCATTTCTGATCCTACTGCATATATTACTGAAGGAAGTAATCTAGATATTTTGGCATCTAAGAGACTATTTACAAATTATTTACCTGGTATCAATCTTCCAATGTTACCAAAAGAATTATCAGAAGATGTATTTTCTTTACATGCGAATTTTAAAAAACCAGTTTTAGCGTGTGAAGTACAAATTAATGAACAAGGTAATATTTCTAAAAGTAATTTTTTTTTAGCTTGGATTTGTTCACATGCTCAATTAACATATAATAATGTTACTAATTGGGTTACAAAAAATGGTGTTTGGAATCCAAATAACAAAAAAATTACTAATCAAATTAATTTGTTATATGAGTTATGTCAAAAAAGAATTTCTTGGAGAAAAAAAAATTCCCTAATTTTTCAAGATAAACTAGAATATCAATTTCATTTTACATATGATTACGAAATTATTAATATTACTACTATGCATAGAAATATTGCACAAAAAATGATTGAAGAAACAATGATTATTGCCAATATTTGTGCAGCAAAATTTTTATCTATGCATTTAGGTTTTGGTATTTATAATGCCCATTTAGGATTTAATCATATATATATTAACAGGATATCTTATATACTCAAAGATAATAATATTGATATTGATATTTCTAAAATTCATACTTTCCATGGATTCTGTAAAATTCGTAGTTTTTTAAATAATATTTCTAATGATTATATAAATAATCGTATTATAAAATATCAATCTACTGCGTTTATGAGTTTAATACCTCAACCTCATTTTGCATTAGGTTTAACAGAATATTTAACATGGACTTCTCCAATTAGAAAATATAGTGATATGGTGAATCATAGATTATTAAAAAGTATTATTTTGCAGTCTCCATCTAAAAAACCTAATAGTACGATTTTAAAAAATATTATGAAGTGTAAAAAAAAATATCATATAATAAAAAAAAATATAGAAAACTGGTTGTATATACAATTTTTTCAAAAAACCAATATTTTACATAAAAATTTTGAAGCAGAAATTTTCAATTTAACACCATATGGTATGCAAGCATTATTATTAATTAATGGGGCAACGATATTTATTCCTATTTATCATGTAAATTATGATCAAAAAAAAATACTTTGTGATCAAGATTATGGTATTTATTATTTTAAAGGGAAAATAATATATCAAGTTTCTGATAAAATTTTAGTTACTATTATTGCTATTAAAATAGAATCTCGAAAGATATTTGCTAAAGTGTTTTCATAAATTAATATAATTATTATATGATATTTTCAATATAATATTTTTAATATATTCATTATAATTCTTAAAATATATTTATATAATGTTCGATTTTTTCATTTACTAATATTTTATAGTATCTTTTTTATACTTATAATCTTTAGGAGATCATTTGCATTATTTCAATGTAGATTTTTCAATTTATATTAATTATTTTGCAGGTTTATTTGCTTTAATTAATCCAATTGGAATGATACCTATTTTTTTAGGATTAACTGGATTTCAATCTGTTAAAAAAAGAAGTATTATCAATACTATAGCTAATATTTCTGCAGCTATAATTTTAATTGTTACATTATTTATTGGAAGTATTATTTTAAAGTTTTTTGGAATATCGATAGAATCGTTTCGTATAGCAGGTGGATTATTAATTGTAAGTATTGCAATTTCTATGATTAATGGTACACTAATGAATAGTATTTTATATAAAAAAAATAAAAATCAATCTGTGTATTACAAAGAAAATATAAGTATTATACCATTAGCTATGCCATTAATTGCAGGACCTGGAGCTATTAGCTCAACTATTATATGGAGTACACATAATAATCATTTAAACAATAAAATCTATTGTAGTATAATAATATTACTGTTTTCTTTTTTTTGTTGGGTATTATTTCAAATGGCTCCATGGTTTATTAAAATACTCGGTGCTACAGGAATTAATATTTTAACAAAAATTATGGGTCTTATTTTAATGTCTTTAGGGATTGAATTTATTATTGAAAGTATTAAAATTCTTTTTATTAAAATTTTATAATATTAATATTTTATATTTAATCTATATGTATATATAATATATTTAATATTTTATTGAAAATTATCACATGATTTTTAAAAAAAATACTATTATTATTCGTAATTTAGGAATAACGTATTGGAAAAATATTTTTGATTCTATGAATGTTTTTACTGATATTCGTAATAATAATACCTTAGATGAAATTTGGTTTGTTGAACATTATCCTATTTTTACTCAAGGGCAAATAGAATATAACAAGAAAGAACAGTATATTAAAAAAATACCTGTTGTGCATTCTAATAGAGGTGGTAAAATTACATATCATGCCCCTGGACAACAAATTGTTTATTTTTTATTAGACTTAAAAAGATTAAAAATAAATATTAAAACATTACTATTTTTAATGGAAACAGTAATATTAGAAACATTATATAAATTTTCTATTTATGCAAATAATAAAAAAAAAAATCCTGGAATATATGTTAAGAATAAAAAAATTTGTTCTATCGCCTTAAGAATTAAAAGAGGGTGTTGTTTACATGGTTTTGCATTGAATATAAGTATTAACTTAAAGCCTTTTACATATATTCACCCATGTGGTGATAGTAATATTATTATGACAAAAATGGATATTTATAATAAAAATGCTACTATATGTACAGTTTATAAAGTTTTAATTGAACAAATAGAATTATTTTTTAATTGTCATTGTATTGTTATCAGTTGATCTAATGTGCAAAATATTATAATATAATATGTATTTTTATATTTGATATTATATGATTGTTTTGAAAATATTATGGAAAACAATATGTATGATAATGATGATCAAGTAATTACTCCTGGTATTATAAAAAAATATCAATATAACAATAATAATGTTTTATCCAAGCCTAATTGGATTAAAATTAAATTACCGTTATTTTCAGAGAATATTAATAGATTAAAAAAAATCCTAAAAGATAATAATTTACATACAGTTTGTCAAGAAGCAATGTGTCCTAATTTATCAGAATGTTTTAATAATAAAACTGCAACATTTATGATTTTAGGAAATATTTGTACAAGACGTTGTCCTTTTTGTGCTGTTGATAAAGGTAGACCTAATGTTGTGAATAAAGAAGAACCCAAAAAACTATCAGAAGTAGTACTAAAAATGGGTATTAAATATGTTGTTATTACCTCTGTTAATAGAGATGATTTAAAAGATGGTGGAGCAAAACAATTTAGTAAATGTATTAAATATTTACGAATGCAAAAATATTTAAAAGTTGAAATTTTAGTACCTGATTTTCGTAAAAAAATGAAAATAGCAATTAATATTATATCAAAATATCCTCCACATGTATTTAATCATAATATAGAAAATGTACCTAGATTGTATAAAATTATTAGACCTGGAGCAAATTATATACATTCTTTAAAATTATTAAATTTTTTTAAAAAAAAAAACCCTAATGTTCCTACAAAATCTGGTTTAATGTTAGGTTTAGGAGAAAAAAATGCAGAAATTATAAAAGTATTAAAAGATTTAAGAGATAATGGCGTCAGTATGTTAACATTAGGGCAATATTTACAACCAAGTGATAAACATCTTCCAGTAAAAAAATACATTAGCCCCATTGAATTTCAATATTTTGAACGTGAAGCATTTTCTATGGGCTTTTCGAATGTTTTTTGTGGACCTTTAGTAAGATCTTCTTATCATGCTCATCTTCAGTTGAAAGAATAAGTATTTCATGAATATTATATTTTTTTAATTTTATATAAAAATTCTATTGTGTGTTTATAATATTTCTATAAAGTCGTACAATTTTTTTTCAAAAAAAGAAATCTGCTGTGTAAAAATGTTAATAAAATAATAATATATATTATATAATAACATATTGAAAAATCATATAGTATATGATAATTATTAATTATCATTAATCATATTAGTTTATTTTATGATGATGATAGTATAAAATTTTTACAATATTGAAATCATATTTTGAATATCATTTATATGGTTTATAATGTATTTCATTTTTTTCAAAGTAATTTAATGTAAAATTAATATTGATTAGAGTAAATATGAAAATTAAACGTATACAGGATGCAATGTTACCTACTCCCTGGGGAGAATTTATTATTATTGGTTTTGAAGAAACCTTACAAGATAAAAATCATGTTGTTTTAACTTACGGGGATATCAATCCTAATATTCCGGTATTGTTAAGAATTCATTCAGAATGTTTAACTGGGGATGCCTTATTTAGTTTAAGATGTGATTGTGGTGAACAATTAAAAGTTTCTTTAATGACTATTGCAAAAGAAGGTTGTGGAATTCTTATTTATCATAGGCAGGAAGGAAGGAATATTGGCTTATTAAATAAAATAAAAGCATATAATTTACAAGATCAGGGATTTGATACTGTAGAAGCAAATCACAAATTGGGATTTTCTGCTGATGAAAGAGATTTTACTGTTTGTTCAGATATATTAAAATTAATGAATATTCATAAAGTAAAATTATTAACTAATAATCCATTAAAAATAAACATGTTAAATAGTTTAGGTATTCAAGTAATAGAAAGAATAGATTTAATTGTGAAATGTAATCCAAAAAATACAAAATATTTAAGTACGAAAATCAATAAAATGGGTCATTTAATTCCTAATATCTAATTTTTTAAAAACAGGTCGTGGTTTTCCATTATTATCAATAGCAACATAAATAAAACATGCAACTGCACTTTTAAAACATGCTCCTAAAGGGGGAGAGGATATTTTTTTAATCCAAGTTTCTACTTTAATTTTTAAGGATGTGTTTCCAATATATATACAGTTTGCATAGCAGGTTATAAGATCACCAACTAATATTTGTTTTATAAAAAGCATATTACATACTTTGAGTGTTACTACTTTTCCTTTAGAAATCTCTTTTGCCAAAATAGCACCTCCAATATCCATTTGTGCCATTAACCATCCACCAAAAATACTTCCATTAACATTAGTATTACATGGCATCGCCAATGTTCTTAATACTATTTTTTTTTTATTATTATATTGTATATTCATATATTGTATTCTATTGTTATATAATTGATGTTTGATATTATCTATTATATATTTATATATAAATTTTTTCACTAATATATAAATAATGATATTAATATTCTATGTTTTTATATATTATAAAATATATTTTATTATATATTATATATATGTATAAAATGTTAATGCAAGTAATGACATTTTTAGTACAATGTTAAGTATTAAATTATAAAACATGAATAGTATATTTAATATTATAAAAAAAATCATTATATTTAAAGAAAAGAAAAAGAATTGTAATATCAAATATATTATTACTATAAATAAAAAAGATAATATTATTTTTAATAAAATTTTGTTGTTTAAAAAATGAATGTTTATTATGTACTTTTTCTTTAAAAAATATATTATCAATGTAATTATTGTTAATAGATAAATTAGGTTAATACATTTGTTAAAAATATATTTTAAAAACAATGCTATAAATAGCGTTATTATTAATATTTTTAAAAATTTAAACATTTTTTGATATTTTATTATTTTATACAATTGCATAATTTTTATAATATTTAATATTATGGTTATAAAAAATATTTTCAATAAAAAATCATATAAAATATATTATACCAAAAAATTTAAAATAAAAAATATTATATATTAAGAAAATTATGTTTATCTATGATTTTTGTCGCTTTTTTGAATTTTTTTATTAATATTGTTATTTTTTGAAACAAGATATTAATATCATTTTTATGTTTTTCAATTAATTGAATAATCTTTGACCCGCAAATAATTCCACTCGTTCCATATGATAAAGATTTTTGAATTTCTTTGGTACTAGAAATACCAAAACCTTGTAAAATAGGAATAGTGTTGTATTTTTTAATTGTTTGAATAATATTTATATTAGGTTTGATAAATTTATTTTTTAAACCAGTTACTCCTGTTCTAGAAATTAAATAAATATATTCTGTACTTTTTAATGCAATATGTTGAATTAGTTTTTTTTCTGCATTAGGGGGGCAAATAAAGATATAAGATATATTATTTAATTTTGCGTATTTAATAAAAATTTTGGATTCTTCTATAGGAATGTCGGGTATTACGATTGAGTCAATTCCATTTTTTTTACATAATTCAAAGAAATGTTTTATTCCTTTATTAAAAACAATATTTGCATATACTAAGATTCCAATAGGTAATTCAGTATATTTTATGCGTATTTCTTGAATAATATTAAAGCAATTTAATATAGATATTTTATTTTTTAGTACACGTTGACTAGATTTTTGTACTGTAATTCCATCTGCTATTGGATCGGAAAAAGGAAATCCTAATTCTAATGCATTTGCTCCAGATGTTATTACGATATCAATAATTTTATAAAATATTTCTATTGAAGGATCTGCAATCATTAAGAATGGCATGAAGCATCCTTCATTATTAGTATATAATTTTTTAAACATATTTTGATATCTATTCATAATACATTTCCTGATAATATATCATGACTGATTGTTGATATGTCTTTGTCACCTCTTCCTGATAAATTTATTATAATAGTTTGTTTTTTTTGGGGGTTGTGATGCATAATTTTTAATGCATATGCAATGGCATGAGAAGATTCCAAAGCAGGTATAATACCTTCATGTTTACATAAAATAGAAAATGCATGAATAGCTTCTTTATCTGTAATAGATTTATAATCTACTCTTCCAATTGAATGCAACCAAGCATGTTCGGGACCGATAGAAGGAAAATCTAATCCAGCAGAAACAGAATGAGATTTTTTAATTTGTCCATCTTCATTTTGCATTATAAAAGATTTCATTCCAAAATATATACCGATTTTCCCTTTATGGAGAGGAGATCCATGTTTCCCTGTGTGAATACCTAAACCTCCCGGTTCAACTCCAATTAATTTGACATTTTTATCATTAATAAAGTCATAAAATATACCAATAGCATTAGATCCTCCTCCAACACAAGCAATAATAATATCTGGTAATTTTGATTCTTGTAATAAAATTTGTTTTTTTGTTTCTATACCTATAATTTTTTGAAACTCTCTTACCATGGTAGGATAAGGATGCGGACCTGCTGCTGTTCCTAACATATAATAACTATTTTCATAATTTTCTGACCAGTATCTTAAAATTTCATTGCATGCATCCTTAAGCGTTCCTGATCCGCTAGAAACTGGTACAACTGATGCTCCCATTAATTTCATTCTGAAAACATTATCAGATTGTCTTTGGATATCCTTAGTTCCCATATAAATTTTACATTTCAAATTTAACAATGCACAAGCAAATGCAGTTGCTACTCCATGTTGTCCTGCACCAGTTTCTGCTATAATTTGTTTTTTTTTCATTTTTTTTGCTAATAATGCCTGTGCTAATACCTGGTTAGTTTTATGAGCTCCTCCATGTAATAAATCTTCTCTTTTTAAATAAATTTTTGTGTTTGTATTTTTTGTAATATTTTTACATAATGTTAATGGAGTTGGCCGACCTGCATAGTTTTTTAAAAGATTTGATAATTTATTTTTAAATTTCTTATTATGTATGGCATCTACGAAATGTTTTTCTAATTGATTTAATGCAGGTACTAATATCTGTGGAACATACATACCACCAAAATCCCCAAAATATGGATTTAATAAATTCATTATTTTTTTCCTGAAATATTTGATAAATGTAATATTATTTCTTGTAATAATTATTATTATGCTCGTATTTTTTTAAATAGTTCTTTGATTTTTTTATAATCTTTAACCCCTTTATGTGTTTCTAACTTTGAATTAAAGTCTAATCCATAACAATTGAGTTTTTCTGCTTTATGATAATTTTGTATAGATAAACCACCAGATAAAAAACATTTATTTAAATTATATTTTGGGATTTTTGACCAATCAAAACACTTTCCACTACCACCTGTTTTATTATCAAATAAATAATAATCAATATTTTGAAAGTGAATATTATTTCGTTCTTCATTAATATATAATGCTTTCCAAATTTTAATTTTTTTATGAATTTTTTTTTTTAAATTATTAATATATTCCTGATCTTCATTGCCATGTAATTGTATTGCATGTAATGGCAATTGATTTATAATAGATAAAATATTTTCAATTTTTTCATTTTGAAAAACACCGACATATTTGAGAAAAGTATCAGAAATAATATTTTCTGCTATTTGAATTGTAATATAACGAATTGATTTTGGTACAAAAATTAATCCTCCATATACTGCTCCAAATTTTTTTATTTTTTGCGCATCTTGTATTTTTCTTAATCCACAAACTTTGTTTTCTCCAAAAATAATACTATTGATTTTTATGGCAATATTTTTAGATTGCATAATAGATGAACCAATTAAAAATCCATGTACTATTTTTTTTAATTTTTTAATTTGTTGATTATTATATATTCCAGATTCACTAATTATAGTTTTTTCTTTTGGAATTAAAGGAGCTAACTGATATGTTTTATTCATATTAATAGATAAATCTTCAAGATTTCTATTATTAATTCCAATAACTTGAGCTTGTAATTGAATGGCTCTATTTAATTCAGAAGTATTATTGATTTCAGTTAAAACTCCCATATTTAAATTATGTGCAATATCTGAAAGTATTTTATATTCATTATCATTTAATACAGATAACATTAATAAAATCGCATCAGCATTATAATATCGTGCTAAATATATTTGGTATGGATCTATAAAAAAATCTTTACATAATATTGGTTGTTTAACTAATGTGTGCATGATTTGTAAGAATTGAAAAGATCCTTGAAAATATTTTTCTTCTGTTAGTACTGAAATAATTGTTGCATGTTTTTTATAATATTTTGCAATTTTAATAATATCAAAGTGTTTATTAATTATTCCTTTAGAAGGAGATTTTTTTTTTGCCTCTAAAATAAAACATGGGCGAGTAGTTTTAATTTTTTCATAAAAATTTCGATTAGAGTTTTTTATATTCTTTTTTATGATCTCTAATGAATATTGTTTTTTATATTTCTTCAGCCATTCAAATTTATTATATATAATTTCTTTCAGTATGTTTTTCTTCATATATATGATCTTTTAATAATTTTTTGGATATGTATATTAACTTCTCCATTTTGTATTTTTTTAAGAGCATTTTGTGTATTTTCTATAAGATTATTGTATCCAAATAATTTTAATAATATAGCTGTATTTACAGCAATTAAATATTGATATTCTATTTTTCCTTGAGTACTAAATAAATTTTTGCAAATATTATAATTTTTTTCAGGAGAATTATTGAAAAAAAATTTTTTTGAAATATTTTCTAATCCAAAGTCTTGTGGAGATAATGTATATGAAAGAATTTTATCATAATTCACTTCTACTACTTTTGTAACACTATGTAATGTAACTTCATCGATACCATCACTATGAATAATAAATGCTTTTTGATATTTTAAAAATTTTAAAATATTAGCTATAGGAAATAGTAATTTTTCAGAATATACGCCAATAACAGATAATTTTGGATGAGCAGGATTTAATAAAGGACCTAAGATATTAAATATAGTTTTTGTTTTTAATATTTTTCTCACTAATTTTGCATATTGAAAACCTGGATGATATTGAGGAGCAAATAAAAAACAAATGTTAAGATTATCTAACATTTTTTTAGATTCTTGTGTATTTAAATGAATATTGATATTGAGTTTTTGTAGTATATCTGATGAACCTATTTTACTTGATATTCCTGTATTACAATGTTTAATAATTTTTACATTAAATGAAGAGGCTACTAAAGCGCTCATTGTAGATATGTTAATTGTATTGAAATTATCTCCTCCAGTTCCTGCAATATCTGCAAATGGATATTCTGGTTTTGGAAAATATACAGAATGTTTTTGAAACGCTTTTACCGCTCCAAGAATTTCTTCTATAGATGGAGAACGTATTTTTATGGCTGTTAAGATTGCTGATAATTCTATTGGGTGAAGTTTATTATTTATGATATGATCAAATAAATAATAACTTTCTGATTCATTTAAATTTTTTAAATGATATAATTTATTAAAGATTGTTTTCATGATTATATGATATATCTACTATAATAATATATTTATATGTTATCTGAAATAAAATATATTATTAAAAATTTTATTAATGTAATAAAATTTATAATTTATTATTTTTTATGTTAATCACCAATTCAATCATATAATTTTATTATAAATATTGAAATGATGTATTCAAATTTTTTATTATAAATATTGTTATATAAATACTAAAGAATGATAATATCATTTTATGATAACATAATGAAAAATTTTTGAAATATTGGTAATAATTATAGAATTAAAATATTATTGTACTATCATAGAAAAATATAAAAAGATAGTATTATTACTTTCACATACCTATATTGAATATTATCTATGTTACATTCAATTTAAATTACTATAGTTAAAAATATTAATATTATTGATTCATAATACCATCAATAATAATTATCGTTGCATATTTTTGAAAAATATAGTATTTGTTGTAATTGAAAAATATTAAAATTTTAGACAAATCAATTTTTTATTTTAAAAAATTTTATAACATTTATATTGAACAAATGAATTTAAAAATTATTTAAATATATTTTTGATAAATTGCATACATTTATTGTTACTAACATAACACATACCCAGGATGTTATTATTGATGTCTTTTAAAGATGTAACCAGTCCCCCTGATTCTTTTATATACAATTTTCCAATATCAAATATTTTTTTTTTTTGATTAAAATCTATTACAAAATCTAATTTACCACTAGATAAATACATAAATTCTAAAATAATACATCCTGTAATTCTAAGATTTATTTTAGCATTAAGAAAATTTTTAAAAATGTTATCCAAGAAAAATTTTTTTTGTACATAATTTGTAATATGACTAATTGAAATAATTGAATTGTTTATATTGAAAGAATTATTACACCTGATTCTATTTTTATTTAATTGTGTTCCTTTGCCTTGAATAGCAGTAAATAATTCATCTCGAATAGGATCATAGATTACAGAAAATGCAATTTTATTTTTTATATATATTGCTATTGAAAGACAAAAATGAGGAATATTTTTTATAAAATTCTTTGTTCCATATATAGGTTGTAAATCCCATATAATATTTGTTTTTTTAATAAAAGTAGTATTTTTTTGGTTGAGTATTATATGATTTGGATAAAATTTCAGAATTTTTGCAATCATTACCTTTTCTGTTTTATAAATGATGTTATGTATTAAGCTAATATGATAATTTTTGTTATTTTGTATATTCTTGATATCATAATTAATATTATTATAATACCTATTAATAATAATGTTACCACCGTTTCTAATAGCACAAATGGCTACGTTTAGTATTGGATACATTACATTTTCCTAAAGGTATATCACATATTATAACGCTTTCATGAAAAAGTATTAATATAATAATACTGTATCTTGTAAAAATAACATATTACTTTATGAAGAAATAATTATGGATAGTATATTACATAAAGATATTTTTTATAATAAAATTAATTTATTAAATTTAGATCGCGATCAAATGCAAAATTTCTTGCTTTCATTAGGAGAAAAAAGGTTTTGTGCAGATCAAATAATGATATGGATATACCGTCATTTTTGTAATGATTTTGATAAAATGTATAATATTTCAATCAATTTGAGAAATAAGTTAAAAAAAATTAGTATTATTCAAGCGCCAAAATTTATAAAAGAACAACATTCTATTGATAATACAATAAAATGGATAGTTTCAGTAAATCATGGAATGGTTGAAACAGTATATATTCCTGAAAAGAAAAGAGGAACATTATGTATTTCTTCACAAATTGGATGTATTTTAAATTGTTCCTTTTGTTCGACTGGTATGCAGGGTTTTTGTCGTAATTTGTTAGTTTTTGAAATTATTGGGCAAATATGGATTGCATTACAAAAAATTAATGACTATAACAATATAGCATATCCCCCTATTACAAATATAGTAATGATGGGTATGGGAGAACCGTTATTAAATTTCAACAATGTTGTTACTGCTTTAAAAATTATCTCAGATACTTTTGGATTTAATATTTCAAAAAAAAAAATTGTTTTGTCAACAGCAGGTATTGTTCCTGCTTTAAACAAATTATCTCATACCATTGATGTTAAATTAGCTATTTCATTACATGCCCCAAATGATATTATAAGAACTCAGTTAATGCCAATAAATAAAAAATATAATATAGCATCTGTTTTATCTTCTGTATTGAATTTTTTAAAATTTTCTAAACTCAATAAAAATGGAGTTATGATAGAATATATTATGTTAAATAATATTAACGATACTTTATTACATGCGAAAGAATTAGCAACAATATTAAAAAATGTACCAAGTAAAATTAATTTAATTCCTTGGAATTATCTCCCTAATACTAATTTTCTCTGTAGTAATTTTAAAAGAATATATTCTTTTTTAAATTTTTTATCTTGTAAAGGTTTTGTAGTAACGATTAGAAAATCTCGTGGACAAGACATTAATGCGGCATGTGGTCAATTAACTAGTACAAATATGAAGTAGTTTGATACTTTACAATATATAATATAATATATAAATAAATTCGGTAAAAATAGAAATATCACAATTATATTATTATGTGTTATATATGAAATTTAATATTTTAGGAAAATTACGTGAAGGATATTTTTCAATCTGTTAAGGGTATGCATGACTATCTTCCAAAAGAATTAATATTATGGAATAAAGTAGAAAATATATTGAAAGAAATATTATTTAATTATAGTTATTTTGAAATTAGATTACCTATTGTAGAAAACACAATATTATTTAAAAAATCTATGGGGTCTATGACGGATATTATTGGAAAAGAAATGTATTCTTTCAATGATAAAAATGGAAATAATTTAACTTTAAGACCAGAAGCAACTGTAGGTTGTGTCAGGTCTATGATTCAAAATCAATTACTATATCATAAAAAACAAAAATTATGGTATTATGGACCTATGTTTCGATATGAACGTCCACAGAAAGGAAGATATCGACAATTTTTTCAATTTGGAATAGAAACATTTGGTTTTTTAGAACCAGAAATAGAATTAGAAGTTATTATATTGATCAACAAATTTTTGAAAAAATTAAATATTTCCGATTATGTATTTTTAGAAATTAATTCTATTGGATCTCTTGCATCTCGAAAAAAATATCAAAACATATTAAAACATTTTTTGTATAAACATATTGATTTATTAGATAATCATTGCATTAATCAATTACATAATAATTCTTTAAGAATATTAGATAGTAAAAGTACAAAAATACAAAATATACTCAAAAAATCTCCTATACTTATGGATTTTATTACTTCTCAAGAACGTATACATTTTCAGAAATTATGTAATCTTATGGATTCTTTTAATATTCAATATATTATTAATCCCAGATTAGTCAGAGGATTAGATTATTATAATAATACTGTTTTTGAATGGAAAACAAATTTTTTAGGTTCTAAAAATACAATATGCGCTGGAGGAAGATATGATACATTGGTAGAAAACTTAGGAGGACCTCAAACTCCAGCAATGGGATTAGCAATTGGAATGGAAAGATTATTATTACTATTAAAATCATTATCTATTTTTAATGAAAAAAATATTATGATTGATATTTATATTTTATTGGATAGTGAAGAAATTAAATTATTTGCAATTGATTTATCAGAAAATATTAGAAATAATTTTCCTATGTTAAAAACTTTTTTAGAATTTCAACCAGTAAATTTCAACAAGATATTTAAAAATATTAAAAAATATAATACTAACATACTTTTATTATTAGAAAAAAATAAAATAAAAAATAATTTAATTCGTTTTTATAATTTTATAAACAAAGAAAATTGTATAGTTCATATAAATAATCTTATAAAAAAAATACATTCTGATTACTTTGATAAATATAATAGAAAATAATTTAAAATAATTTTATATAAATTTCATATTTATGAAAATATTTTTATAATAAAATATAGGATAATTTTTATGATTCAAAATAATTTACCCCTTGAAATTTTTGATAAGACAATATGGAATTTAATTAATAAAGAAAATAATAGACAAGAATATCACATTGAATTAATTGCTTCTGAAAATTATGCTAGTCGTGCTATTATGCAAGCACAGGGATCACAATTAACCAATAAATATGCAGAAGGATATCCAGAAAAACGTTATTACGGAGGTTGTAATTATGTTGATGAAATTGAAAAATTAGCTATTCAACGTGCAAAAAAATTATTTAAAGCAGATTATGCTAACGTACAACCTCATTCTGGTTCTCAAGCAAATTTTTCTGTATGCTTAGCATTATTAAAACCAGGAGATTTAATTTTAGGTATGAATTTATCACATGGGGGTCATTTAACTCATGGATCTGTAGTAAATTTTTCCGGAAAATTATATAATTCAATATCATATGGGTTAAATCAAGATGGTGATATTGATTATCTAGAATTAGAAAAAATGGCTCATAAATATCAACCAAAAATGATTATCGCAGGATTTTCATCATTTTCTGGTATTGTGAATTGGGAAAAAATACAAAATATTGCTCGTAATATTAATGCGTATTTCTTGGCTGATATAGCACATATTTCTGGATTAGTTGCAGTAGGATTGTATCCTAGTCCCATAGAATATGCTGATGTAGTTACAACAACTACACATAAAACATTATCTGGTCCTAGAGGTGGTTTAATACTTTCAAAAAATAAAAACGAACTATTTTATAAAAAGCTAAATTCTGCTGTTTTTCCAGGCAGTCAAGGTGGACCTTTAATGCATGTTATTGCAGCAAAAGCAATTTCTTTTAAAGAAGCTTTACAACCATGCTTTAAAAAATATCAACAACAAATTTTAAATAATGCAAAAATTATGGTAAGTACATTAATTAATAGTCAAATTGAGATTGTCTCTAAAAAAACTAAAAATCACTTATTTGTAATTGATTTAACTAAACATCAAGTAACTGGAAGAGAAATAGAACATGCATTAGGAAAAGCAAATATTATTGTAAATAAAAATAGTATTCCCAATGATTTACAGAGTCCTTTTATTACTTCTGGGATTCGTATTGGTACTGCAGCAATTACAAGAAGAGGTTTTAAAGAAAAGGAAGCAAAAATAATTTCTGATTGGTTAATTGCAATTATTAAAAATCATAAAAATTCTAAAAAAATATTAAATATAAAAAATCAAGTTCTAGAACTATGTAAACAATATCCAGTGTACAAATAATTTTTAGAATATAGTTATTTATATTACGTAACTATATTCTATTATTCAGTATATTAAAAATATTATTTTGGTAATGTAATACTATTTTTTTTACTAAATATATTTTTTATATTTTGAAAATATGGAAGATTTCCTAAATAAGGAGCCATGATATATTTTTTAATGGTTTTTATATAATATTTTAAATACTTTTCCTCTTGATTTACACAACAATTGGTAATCCATCCGGAACATTTTATTTTATCTTTTATAATTGCTTGATATGTTAAAATAGCGTGATTAATACAACCTAATTTTATTCCAATTACTAAAATTACAGGTATTTTTTCTATCAAGATCCATTTTGCAAAATTTGTTGTATGAAAAATTGGTGTATACCAACCTCCTATTCCTTCTATAATAATCCAATTAGATTTTTTTTGAAGATTTTTTAATCCCTGAGATATTTGATATAAATTTATTTTTTTATTTTTTTCAAAAAAAAAATTTGGTGGTAAAAAATCTTTTAAAGAAAATAAATTAATTTCTTTATATTTTAAATAAACACTACTATATTTTTTTAATAATAAAACATCACTATTAAATAATCCATGTTTTTTTTCTACACAACCAGCAGCAATAGGTTTATATCCTGCGGTATTATATCCTATTTGTGATGCTTTTTGTAATAAAATTGTTGATACTATTGTTTTTCCTATATTAGTATCTGTTCCAGTTATAAACCACATGTTTTTCATATTTAAAATTTTTTATAAAATATTCATAAAAGATATTCTACTTATTTTATATAAGTAGAATAATAATTTTTATAAAAATATTGTATCTTTAATAAAGTAATTATAATTTTTATTTTTGAATAACACTTTCTATTTGAGCATTTTTGATATTGATTTTTTTAGTTTGTAATCCCAATTTTTTGAATAATCGTAAATCATCTGATTGATTTGGATTATTTGTTGTCAGTAATTTACATCCATAAAAAATAGAATTTACACCGGCCATAAAACAAATTGTTTGCATATTTTGACTCATGTTTTCACGACCAGCTGACAGTCTAATGTAAGATGTTGGCATCATAATTCTTGCGACAGCAATAGTTTTAATAAAATCAATATTATCAATATTTTCGTTTTTTTCCATTGGTGTTCCTTTTATTTTTACTAACATATTAATAGGAACACTTTCAGGTATTTTTTTTAAATTCGCTAATTGCATTAATAATTCAGCTCTATCAGTATTATTTTCTCCTAATCCCAATATTCCTCCAGAACATATTTTAATACCGGAATCTCTAATAATATCTAATGTTTGTAATCGATCTTGATATGTTCTAGTAGTAACAATTTTTTTATATAATCGTGGAGAAGTATCTAAATTATGATTATAAAAATCTAATCCAGCTTTTGCTAATTGTATTGCTTGTGTTTTATTTACACTGCCTAAAGTCATACAAGTTTCCATATTCATCTTTTTGATTTCTTTAACAATATTTAATAAATATGGCATATCTCTTTCTTGAGGATTTTTCCATGCAGCACCCATGCAAAATCTATTTGATCCTGATGCTTTTGCTTTTTTAGCTGCTTTTAATACTTTTGCAATATCTAATAATTTTTCTTTTTTAATATTTGTTTTATATCTAGAACTTTGTGCACAATATTTACAGTCTTCTGGACACAACCCTGTTTTTATGGATAGTAAAGTACTAATTTGTATTTCATTAGGATTAAAATATTTCCTATGTATTTTTTGTGCTTCAAACATTAAATCCAAAAATGGTTTTTGAAATAATATATTAACTTCTTCTAATTTCCATATTTTTTTCATTTTTATTCCATACAGGTATATTCGATTAAATAAATAGTGTATACTGAAATACTTTAATATTTTGATATAGTAATAATTATGAATAAAAATAATTTGTATTTTAATTCTAAATATATTTGGCATCCATATGATTCTATAGTAAAACCATTACCATGTTATTTTGTTTCTTCTGCTAAAGGTGTGCATATTACACTACAGAGTGGCGTGCAAATTATAGATGGTATGTCATCTTGGTGGTCAGCGATTCATGGATATAACCATAAAAAATTAAATCAAGCTTTAAAAAAACAAATTGATCACATGTCTCACGTTATGTTTGGAGGTTTTACACATAAACCAGCTATTTCTTTGTGTAAAAGATTATTAAATATTTTACCTAAAAAATTAAAACGTATTTTTTTTTGTGATTCCGGTTCAGTTTCAATAGAAATAGCAATGAAAATGGCTCTACAATATTGGAAAGCTTTAAAAATAAAAAAAAATAAATTTTTGACAATACGTAATGGATATCACGGAGATACATTATTTGCAATGTCTGTATGTGATCCTGTAAATTCTATGCATAATTTATATCATAATGTGATACCAAAAAATTTATTTTCCAAACAACCTCAAATATCATTTCAAGAAAAGTGGAATATTTGTGATATTAAATCTTTTAATGATAATATGATGAAATTTCATCATATTATTGCAGCAGTAATTTTAGAACCTATTGTACAAGGTATAGGAAATATGCAATTTTATCATAGCGAATATTTAAAAAATATTAGATTAATATGTAATATATATAATATTCCACTAATTATAGATGAAATTGCTACTGGATTTGGTAGAACTGGTAAACTGTTTGCATTTCAATATTCTAATATTACTCCGGATATTTTATGTATTGGAAAAGCATTAACAGGAGGGATGTTAACTTTATCAGCTGTAATTACAACGCAAAAAATTTCTGATATTATTAGTAACAATTATCCTTACAAATTTATGCATGGCCCAACATTTATGGGGAATCCATTAGCTTGTGCTGTAGCAAGTAAAAATATTTCTATTTTACAAAAGGGGTTATGGAAACAACAAGTGCGTTGTATTGAAAAATATTTTATAAATAACTTATTTTTAATGAAAAATCATCCTCGTATTAAAGAAATACGTGTTTTAGGAGCAATTGCTGTCATTGAATGTTATCATTTTGTAAATTTAAAATTAATACAAAAATTTTTTGTTAATCATGGTGTATGGATTCGACCTTTTAAAAATATTATTTATTTAACTCCGCCATATATTATTAAGAAGTATTATTTAAAAAAAATGATTATAGCGATTAAATATGCGATTCAAAATAATAGATTTTTTATTTTATAAAAAATAAATATAGAATTTTACTATATCTTTCTTTTGAAAGATATAGTAAATAATAATTATATCATGTTTATATTGTATGGATTGTAATCCATGTTGGATTATTACCTACTGAATATTCATATAACGTATTTAAAAAACCATTTTTTTTAGAAATATTATGTACCATAACAGTATTAGATACTTGACCAATAGAAATTAAAAATTTATTTTTTTCATCAATAATAAATGATTTTGGTTGTTTTGCAGTATAAAAATTATTTACCATACTGAGTGTATAATGTTTATTGATTTGAAAAAGAGTAATTGTATTATGTAATCTATCAGAAGCATATAAATATTTTCCACAAGAAGTTATATGAATATCTGAAGACCAATATTGATTTTTGTTATTTTTTGGAAATAATTGAATATTTTGTATATGTTGTATATTTTTTTTAATATTATATATTTTCCAAACATCAATGGTGCCATTGAGTTCATTAATATTATATATATATTTTTTATTTGGGTGTAATGCCATATGCCTTGGTCCAGATTTTTCAAGACAATTAACATATTTCAATGTATCAAAAAAAATATTTTTTTTATTTTTAAAATCTTGAAAATTGTAACAATAAATACGATCTTGTAATAATGCAGGAAAAAAAACAAAATTATTTGAAAGATCGATATTTACCGAATGACATCCTTCTAAACCATAAAAATTCTTTACTATTGTGGTTGGTATGTGTTTATTATTAATATAACTGATGTTCATACAACCAGCATGATAATAACTACAAAATAAAAATTCTTCTTGAGCATCTGTAATAAGGTAATGAGGACTGTATGGGATATTAATTTTATCGATTTTTTTTAATTTTCCATTTTTTAAAATATCATAAATTAAAATTTTATAATAAGGACGTATACCAACGTATATTTTTTTTCTTTTTTGTAAAATAGTTATTGTTTGTCCTTCTCCATTATCGGTATCAATAATTTGTATTAAAAACATTTTTCCAGTATTTAATAGTTTCCACACTTCAATTGATTTATTACCAGCCGTCACTATATAAATAATTTGTTGCATAATATACCTAGATAATATTCTTTATGAATTTGATAACTTATCAACAGTAAATATATTTTTTATTTTTTTTAAAACATTAAATATCCATTTAATTCTTTTAATATCATCAAAAACTTTATAAAAATATTTTATAGAATATTTTTTTTCTATATTCCATTTTGTAAATTCTTCTGTACACAATTTAAATAATTTTTGTATATCAACTGTTTTTGGAATATGAAGAAAAGTAATTTTTCCTCCATATTTATTAGATTTTATTTTTGTAATTCCTATTTTATTAGATAGAATTTTGATTCTTATTAATAATATTAAGTTTTTTACTTCTTGAGGTAAAATACCAAAATTATTAATTAATTGTAATTGTATTTTTAATAAATCTTCTTTGTTATTTAATAAATATAATTTTTTGTAAAAATATACTCTTTGAGTAATATCAGGAATATATTTATTTGGTAATATATTGGGTATAGATAATTGTATTTCTGGTTGTTTTTTTTCTATTTCCGTAAGTGATAAAATAGATTTTTTTTTAATCAATTGAATTGTTTTATTTAATAATTCTATATAAAGAGATAACTCAATACTTTTAATATGCCCACTTTGATTATATCCCAATAATTCTCCTATACCTCTAATTTTTAAATCATGCATAGATAATTTTAATCCTGCACCAAAATCTTTAATAGATTTTATGGCTTGTAATCTTTTTTTTCCATTCAAAGAGATTTTTTTAAAATTTGATATTAATAACCAAGCATAAGCTTGTATATATGATCTACCTACTCTACCTCGCATTTGATGTAGTTGAGCTAATCCAAAGGAATCTGCATTTTCAATAATAATGGTATTTACAGTAGGAATGTCAATACCAGTTTCTATAATTGTTGTACATACTAAAATGTCAAATTTTTTTTGATAAAAATCATACATAATTTTTTTTAATTCATCACTATTCATTTGTCCATGACCAATATTAAACCTTGCTTCTGGAATCATTTTTTGTAATGTATATAATTTTTCTTCTAACATAGATACTTTATTACAAATATAATAAATCTGTCCTTTTCGTGATAATTCCAGTAATATAATTTTTTTAATTAAATGTATATTATATTTTTTAATAAAAGTTTTTACAGGTAATCTATTTTTTGGAGGAGTTGAAATAATTGATAAATCACGAATATTACTCATAACCATATTTAGTGTTCTAGGAATAGGTGTAGCTGTTAAAGTTAATATATCAATATTAGAAAAATTGTTTTTGATGTTTTCTTTTTGTTTAACTCCAAATCGATGTTCTTCATCTATAATGAGTAAACCTAAATTATGCCATATTAAATTATTTAGTAAAATTTTATGTGTTCCAATTAAAATATTAGTATATCCATTCTTAACATTTTCAATACATTGTAACTGTTCTGTTTTATTTTGAAATCTCGATAATACATTAATATTAATTTTCCATGTTGCAAATCTTTCTTGAAAACTTTTATAATGTTGTTGTGCTAATAAAGTAGTTGGTACTAAAACAATAACTTGTTTATTATTATTTACAGCAATAAATGCTGCTCGAATAGCAATTTCTGTTTTTCCAAAACCAACATCACCACAAATTAATCGATCCATAGGTATTGGTTTATTCATATCTTTGAGTACTGCTTTAATAACTTTTTTTTGATCTATGGTCATTTTATGTGGAAAATTTTTACAAAATATTTTATATTTTTCAATATTTATCTTAAATGAAAAACCAGGTTTAGAAAACCTATATGCATTACTATCTAATATTTTTGCTGCAATATCTGTAATATTTTTAAATATTTTTTTTCTTTCTTGATTCCATTTTCCACTTCCTAAAGTATGTAATACAACTTTTTCATTTTCACATATAGAATTATAATTTTTAATTAAATAAATATGGTATATTGGAACATATAATTTAGCATCATTTGCGTATAAAATTGTTAAATATTCCGTTTCAATATTATTATTTTTTAAAATAGTTAATCCCTGATATTTTCCAATTCCGTGTTTTAAATGAATAACTAGAGTATTTATATTGAATGAAAAGATAGTATTTGTAATCATAAATTAAGTAATATTATTAAAATATAATAATATATTATTATATCTATTTCTTATACATATCAAAAATAGATAATATAATTATCAATTATACTAAATACATATTGTTTATAATAACAATATATGAGCATGTTTTGACTTTAATAAAAGTAATATATTTATTTTATATATCAATACATTTTTTAGAATAAATATATAATATTTTTTGAATTTTATAACTGGTATATAATATGAAAATTAAAATTGGTATTAATGGATTTGGAAGAATTGGACGAATATTATTTCGAGTAGCACAAAATTATTCTAACATTGAAATTGTAGGTATTAATGACTTATTAGATGTCAATTATATAGCATATATGTTAAAATTGGATTCTACTCATGGAAGATTTCAGGGGTCCATAGAAGTGCAAAAAAATGCCATTGTTGTAAACAATAAAATAATAAGAATTTTTTCTAAAAAAAACCCCGAACAAATTCCATGGAAAACATTAAATACAGATATTGTTATTGAATCTACAGGAATTTTTTTAACTACAAAAGACGCATATAAACATATTATTGCAGGTGCAAAAAAAGTTATTATTACAGCTCCTCCAAAAGATGATACCCCTATGTTTGTTAATGGAGTCAATTTTAATTCTTATTCTAATCAATTAGTAGTATCAAATGCCTCTTGTACTACAAATTGTTTAGCTCCATTAGCAAAAATAATACATCAATCTTTTGGTATTCAAGAAGGTTTGATGACTACTGTACATGCTACTACCGCAACACAAAAAACTGTTGATTCTCCTTCACAAAAAGATTGGAGAGGAGGTAGAGGTGTTTTACAAAATATTATACCATCTTCTACTGGTGCAGCTATTGCAGTTGGAAAAGTTTTGCCAGAATTATATGGAAAATTAACTGGTATTGCATTTCGTGTTCCTACTCCCAATGTTTCTGTAGTAGATTTAACTGTTAAACTAATCAAATCAACTACTTATAAAGAAATTTGTGATGTTATTCAATATTCTTCAAAAAATGATATGAAAAATATTATAGGATATACTGAAGAAGATGTTGTTTCAACAGATTTTAATGGATCTTCATTAACATCTATTTTTGATGCAAAAGCAGGATTATCATTAAATAACAATTTTGTAAAATTAATTGCTTGGTATGATAATGAAACTGGTTATTCTAATAAAGTACTAGATTTGGCAGTATTAATACACAATAAATAGTATTTTATTTTTAATATTGAACAGAATATAGTAACGGAATAGTATTATTATATTTTGTTCAATAAAAATATATTATAATAATTTATATTGTTATATTTAGCATTTTAAATTTCTCTATTTTATTTATTTCATATAAAATTTGTTGTAACCATTTATTAATTCTTACAAGACTTTTTTCTTGTTGTCTATCTTCATCAATAATTAATCCAAAAAATTCTTTATCATTCATTAAAGCTTTAGAAGATTCAAATTGATATCCTTCATTAGGCCATTTCCCAATAATAGTTGCATTTTTCTTAATAAGAAAATGATATAAAATTCCTATTCCATCACAAAAATATTCACTATAATCTTCTTGATCACCACAACCAAATAATGCTACTATTTTATTTTTAAAATTTATCTTTTTTAAATTTGGTAAAAATTCATCCCAATCACATTGTACTTCTCCATAGTACCAAGTTGGAACTCCAAATATTAAAATATCAAATCGATTAATATCTTCTATTTTAGCATTTGCAATATCAAATAATTCTGCTATATCTGTTCCAATTTTTTTATAAATAATCTTTGCAATTTTTTCTGTATTACCGGTATCACTTCCAAAAAAAATTCCTATTTTATTCATAAATTCCTCTTGAAAATTTTCAAAAAAGATATTTTTTAATATCTATATTTTTAGTTTTATAAATGTAATATTGTATTATAAGTATTTATAATAAATATTTAAATATGTTATATACTATATAATGTAATTTTTGAAATTTTTTTAAAATAATTTTTTAAAATACAGAAATATTTTGAATTATTGATAAGGTATTTATCTAATAACATTATACCAACCTTATTACATTCAATATTGATACATATTGTATATGGTTTTTTAAATATTCAATATCATGTTGATAACAAATGATGATATTCAAGATTTATATTTCTGTTACAAACCTTAAAAATAAAAAAATTATAATATTTTTAAAAATATTGATAGGTTATATATGAACAATTATCAGTTAGAAGAAATTGTCAATAAAAAACTAAATTCGCATTTAATAAAAGATATTACTCCAAATGGTTTGCAAATAGAAGGATGTAAAAAAATTCAAAAAATTTTTGTCGGAGTCAGCATTTGTCAAAAATTAATAAACATTGCAATTCAGAAAAACGCCCAAGCAATTATTGTACATCATGGTTTTTTTTGGAACAATACATGTCAAAAAATTTTACACCATACAAGAAAAAGATTTAAATCCATTTTAAAAAATAATATTAACATATACAGTTGGCATCTTCCACTAGATATTCATAAAAAACTAGGTAATAATGTACAAATAGCAAATAAATTGAATATTACCATTGTTGATAAAATTAAAGATATAGTTTTAATAGGAAAATTTCAACATCCTATTTGTTCTAAAGATTTATATCATCTTATTAAAAAACAGTTTCAACAAATCCCAGTGTATTTTGAAAATAAAAAAAATAATATTATTAAAACTATTGCTTGGTGTAGTGGAAGAGGGCAAAAATTTATTCAATACACTCGTAATGCAAATATAGATGCTTTTTTAACAGGAGAAGCTTCTGAAGACACTATATATTATGCTCATGAAAATAATATTCATTTTTTTGCTGCAGGACATCATGCTACTGAACGATATGGAATACAAGCTTTAGGAAAATGGATTGCTAAAAAATATAATTTGTGTGTTAAATTTATAGATATCAACAACCCAATATAAAATTATTATTTTTTCTTTTTAATATATTAAATACGTTATTTCGATTATGATAATTCTATGGATATTTTATGCAAAAAGAACTTTTTTTAAATTCCTATCTCAATAAATTGCATTATACCAATCAATTGTATGTAGAAAACATCTACCAAAAATCTTTGCAAGAAAGAAACAACATACCTTTATACTGGAATAATGTTTTTCAAAAAAAAAAATTTTTTCCTGTATGTGAAAAAAATACTAAAAATAATCACTATATTCAAAAAAAAAAAAAAATATACATGATTATATTAATTTTCAAATAATAAATTTTTTCAGAAAATATGGACATCAATATGCAATATTAGATCCATTAGAAATGTTTAATCAACATAAACAATTATCTTTGTTAAAAATATTGAAAATAATATCTATGGAAAATGAAGATAATGAACTTTTTCATATTCAACATTATAATTGCAATCATTCCGATAACATCAATATTTATAATAAATTCAAAAAAATATATTGTGGTCACTTTGGAATAGAATATATGCACGTTGAAAATGTACAAGAACGTACTTGGATACAAAAAAATATAGAGAAACAATCGGATCATTTTCAATTATCAAAAAAAAAACAGAAATATATATTAAAAAATTTAATAAAATCAGAAGTTTTTGAAAAATTTCTTCATACTACATTTACAGGTTCAAAACGTTTTTCGCTAGAAGGAGCAGACATATTAATTCCTATGTTACATCAGATTATAGATTATGCGGCTCATCAATGTTCTTCTAAAATCATAATTGGAATGGCACATCGAGGAAGATTAAATGTATTAGTTAATGTATTAGAAAAATCAATAAATGAATTGTGTTATGAATTTTCTGAACAATATAATATTTATCGTGGTACAGGGGATGCAAAATATCATTCTGGTTTACATAAATTACTTAATATAAATAATAGGAGTATTAGTGTAGAAATACGTCCTAATCCATCACACTTAGAAATTATTAATCCAGTTGTTATGGGATTTTCAAAAGCATATATTGAAACATTGCAAACAAACAATACAAACAATATTTTACCTATTAATATTCATGGTGATGCTGCAATTATTGGTCAGGGAGTCAACCAAGAAGTATTAAATATGTCTCAAACAAATCATTATTCTGTTGGAGGAACATTACATATTGTTATAAATAATCAAATTGCTTTTACAACATCTTCAATAAAAGATCTTAGATCTAGTAGATACTGTACAGATATTGCTAAAATTATACAAGCACCAGTTTTTCATGTTAATTCTGATCATCCTAATGTTGTATTTTTTGTTCTTGATTTAGCATTACAATTTAAATATATATTTCAAAAAGATGTTTTTATTGATTTAGTTTGTTATCGTAGAAATGGACACAATGAATCAGATGAACCCAGCGTGACACAACCTATTATGTATAAAAAAATTAAAAAACATTTTCCTGTTTGTAAAATGTATGCTAAATATTTAGAATCAAAAAATATTATTGATACTCATTTTTTTAATTTTTGGAAATTAAAATACCGTGAAAAAATTAATATATTAAGTAAATTACCGGTTATACAAAAAAATGTTTTTTATAAAAAATTGAAAGATATACCGAATACATATATCTCAAAAAATATAAATTTACAGAATTTATTTATAAAAATGCATAATATTCCATACAGTTTTGAATTACATAATAGAGTATATAAAATATATCAAGATCGTATATACAGGATGAATAAAAAACAATTTCTTGATTGGGGGGGAGCAGAAAATCTTGCTTATGCTAACATATTATATCATGGAATATCATGTAGATTATCCGGAGAAGATGTAGGTAGAGGTACATTTTTTCATCGTCATATTAAAATATATGATCAAAAAAATGGAAATTCTTATATTCCTGTCAATTATTTACACAAATTACAAGGAAAAATGTCTGTTTGTAATTCTGTTCTTTCAGAAGAAGGAGTGTTAGCCTTTGAATATGGATATTCTACAAATTCATATAATACAATAAATATTTGGGAAGCACAGTTTGGTGATTTTTCTAATGGAGCGCAGATTGTTATTGATCAGTTTATTTGTTCAGGAGAACAAAAATGGAATTTAAAATCAAAATTAGTTATGCTATTACCTCATGGATATGAAGGACAAGGACCTGAACATTCTTCTGCTAGAATAGAACGGTTTTTACAACTTTGTGCTCAACATAATATGAGAATTTGTATTCCTTCTACAGCGGCACAAATATATCATATGTTATGTAATCAAGCATTACAAAAGATCATGAAACCATTAATTATCTTTACACCAAAATCTTTATTAAGAAATTCTATGACTTATTCATCATTTATGGAAATAAAAAATAAATATTTCAAAAAAATAATTGATGAAATAGATATTATTAATATTACAAAAATTAAAAAAATCATCTTTTGTTCAGGAAAAATATATTATGACTTATTAAATCAAAGAAGAAAAAAGGAAGATATTCGTGTTATTTTAATTCGTATAGAACAATTATATCCTTTTCCTGTTCACGAAATATTGAAAGTATTACATTTTTATAAAAATATTAAAAATATTGTATGGTGTCAAGAAGAACCAAAAAATCAAGGTTCATGGTACTATATACATCAACAATTTCAAAAATTATCTCCTTTTGATAATTACCTTAGTTATATTGGTCGACCTTCTTCTGCTGCTCCAGCAGTAGGATGTTTTTCTATTCATAAAAAACAACAAAATAAGATTATTGATGATGCATTAAATATTATTTAAGGATATTTTTGATATATGGAAGAAATAAATATTTTAGTTCCAGAACTACCAGAGTCAATTAATACCGCAACAGTTATTAAATGGCATAAAAAAATAGGTGAATATATTCAAGAAGATGAAATTATAGTCGATATTGAAACTGAAAAAGTAATTTTAGAAGTACCATCTAGTATCAATGGCATGTTAATTACAATATTAAAAAATGAAGGTGATATAGTTATTAGTAAGCAAATTTTAGGAAAATTAAAGAATATTGAAAAAGGTAGTATAAAAAAACTCTATCAAGATATTGATAATAATAACCAAAAGAATAAAAAAATTCAAGATATTAATAATCATATCAATATTCATTATAGTCCTTCTCAAAGAAGAGAGATAATAAAAAAAGATACTAATCAAGATCTTTCATCTAACAATAATATCAAAAAAAAAGATATTTCAAAAACAAAATCTATTAAAAATAATATTGTTACAACAAGAAATATAAAAAAAGTTCCAATGACAGTCATTCGTAAAAGAATATCAGAAAGATTACTACAGACCGTAAAAAATACCGCTATGTTAACTACTTTTAATGAAGTTAATATGCAGTCAATTCTTCAAATACGTAATAAATATCGTAATTTTTTTCAAAAAAAATATAATATACGATTAGGTTTAATGTCTTTTTTTATTAAAGCTGTTGTAGAAGCGTTAAAATGTTTTCCTATTATTAATGCTAAAATTGATGATAATCAAATAATATTTTATGAATATTTTGATATTAATATTGCTATTGCGAGCGATAAAGGATTATTAACTCCTCTCTTAAAAGATGTTAACTTAATGTCTATGGCACAAATAGAACAAAAAATTCAATATTTTATCACTGCAGCCAATGCAGAAACAATAACATTAGAAGATTTATTAAGTGGTAATTTTACAATTACTAATGGAGGAGTATTCGGTTCATTATTATCCACCCCAATTATTAATCCACCTCAAACAGCTATTTTAGGTATGCATAAAATTCAAGATCGTGTTATTGTGATTGATAAAAAGATGACAATTGCTCCAATGATGTATTTATCTCTTTCCTATGACCATCGGTTAATAGATGGAAAAGAAGCAATAGGATTTTTAAAAAAAATAAAAAATATTTTAGAAGATTTTTCTAGAATTTTATTAAATATTTAATATTTCACATATTATGTTATAATCTTTTATAACAATATTATAAAATATATACTTTATAATTATTAACAATATTTTCATTTACTATAATGAATATTATATTAAGGATCAAAAAGATGTATAATAAACAATTAATTCTTATTAGACACGGGGAAAGTACATGGAACAAACTCAATCGATTTACTGGATGGACTGATGTAGAACTTTCCAATCAAGGCAAAAAAGAAGCTCAATTATCTGGTCAAATACTTAAGAAAAAAAAAATTAATTTTGATTATTGTTATACTTCTTTATTAAAAAGAGCTATCCATACCTTATGGATTATTTTAAATGAATTAGATCAGGTATGGTTAACAGTAAAAAAAACATGGAGATTAAATGAAAGACATTATGGAAATTTACAAGGATTAAATAAAGATGAAATAGCTACTAAATATGGTGATAAAATAGTAAATCAATGGCGTCGTAGTTTTACTAGTGTTCCTCCCAAAATGAAAAATACTGATAATTGGTCATCTTGTAATGATGAAAGATATAAAAATTTAAAAAATAACGAAATTCCTTCCTCTGAAAGTTTAGAATTAACATTAAATAGAGTGTTACCATTTTGGAAAAATAATATATTACCAAAAATTCAACAAAATAATAGAATTCTAATTGTAGCACATGGAAATTCTTTACGTGCTTTGATGAAATATTTATCCCATTTAAATAATGAAGAAATAATCGATTTACATATTCCAACTGGAGTACCTATTGTATATAATTTAAATAATACCTTATGTACACCAATGAAATATTCATTTTTAAAAAATGATGAATAAATTTTTAAAAAATTTTTAAATATATCATATTTTGAAATTGTTTCAAAATATTTAGAAAATTGTTTTTATTATTGATATTTTAAATTCAATACCTACTTTAAGATATATTATGATTAAAAGAATTGGCATCTTAACAAGTGGTGGTGATGCCCCTGGAATGAATGCTGCTATTAGATCTATAGTACGTACAGGGATAAATAAAAAATTAGAAATATTTGGTATATACGATGGATATTTAGGTTTATATAATAATAGAATATACAAATTAAATTATCATAGCGTTTCTAATATTATTAATAGAGGGGGTACTCTATTAGGATCAGCACGATTTCCGGAATTTTATCAAAAAAACATTAGACTATCAGCAATCCAAAATATTAAAAATAAAAAAATTGATGCTCTTATTATTATTGGAGGAGATGGATCATACATTGGTGCTCAAAAATTAACCGATATGGGTGTTCCATGTATTGGACTGCCTGGAACGATTGACAATGATATTGTTGGAACAGACTATACAATTGGTTATTTTACAGCTTTAGAAACAATTGTAGAGGCTATAGATCGTTTAAGAGATACATCTTCTTCACATCAAAGAATTTCTATAGTAGAAGTTATGGGAAGATCTTGTGGTGATTTAACTTTATCTGCTGCTATAGCTGGAGGTTGTGAGTTTATTATTTTACCTGAAATTCCTTATCAAAAAGAATTATTACTAAAAGAAATACAGATAGGCATGAAAAAAGGGAAAAAACATGCTATTATTGTAATTACAGAATGTATTTGTGATGTTGAAAAATTAGCACAATATATTCAAAAAGAAACTAAAAAAGAAACTAGAGCTACAATATTAGGACATATACAACGAGGTGGTTCTCCAGTAGCCTACGATAGGATATTAGCTTCTAGAATGGGTGCATATGCTATTTCATTAGCATTAAAAGGATATGGCGGAAAATGTATTGGAATTAAAAATGAAAAAATGATTTACCATGATATTTTAACAGCTATTAAAAATAAAAATAAAAATTTTAAATATGAGTGGTTTAAAATTGCTAAAAATCTTTATTAAATATTTGGTGCCGGATTAAATTTCCCGGCGCTTGTAAAATAATATATTCCATTTATTGACTATAAAATTATTACACTTTATGTGATGTGTTTCAAACAATTTACTCAAATAGTATTAGTAATTTTTATAATTTTAATAAACTCATCATATATTAAAGAAGAACCTCCTAATAACACTCCATTAATTTCTGGTTCTTCAAAAAAAAGTTTAATATTTTTTGAAGTGACTGATCCTCCGTATTGTATTATAATTTCATCAGAATTGATATCGCTATGATCACAAATATAACTTCTAAGAAATTTATGAATTTTTTGAATATATTGTATATCTGCAGTTTTTCCAGAACCAATAGCCCAAATTGGTTCATAAGCAATTATGGAATTTCGAAAAGCATATTTTCCCATAAGATTTAAAATAATATTAATTTGCTTTTTACAGATATCATAAGTTTGGCAAAGTTGTTTTTCTTTGAAAGTTTCTCCCACGCACAATATAGGAATCATATTATATTTTTTGATAATTTGAAATTTTTGTGCAATATATTTATTTGTTTCATTATGAAACATTCTACGTTCAGAATGCCCAATAATTACGTATTTTATACCAATATCTTGTAACATTTTTATAGAAATTTCTCCCGTAAAAGCACCAGAAATATTTATATCAACATTTTGTGCACCAAGGAAAAATTTTGTGTTTTTAATTTCATTTTTAATATTATTAGAATATACGACAGGAGGTACAAAAATAATATTATTTACAATGGGGTATATTAAAAAATATTTCTTTAATTTAGTGATAAAATTATATATTGTATTATTATTTCCATTTAATTTCCAATTACTTACAATAGTAAAATTTTTCATATATTCCTTATTTTTTAAGAAACTAAGTTACTAGATAAAAAATATAGTACTTAGTCTCTGAGTAATGTGATATATTAGAGAATATATTGCATAGTTTATAAGAATACTTCTATCATACTATATTTTTAGATAATAATTTATAATTAATATAGTAATTCTAATATAGGAATAATAATGTGAAAAAATTTTATATACTATATAAGTATATTAAAAATATAAAATATTAAAAATTTAATGATAATATTTAAAAAATGTATGATTTTGAAATTTTTCTAAAAATATTGATTGTCCCTTGTGTTCTTTTGTATAATTTTTATGTATATTAAGGTAAATAATCCTATTTTTTCTATCAAATTTATTAAATTTACAAGTAATAAAATCATTAATATGAAGATTAGGGTTGATATTGTTGGTATCAATAATACCATTCACATCAACTGCTAAATGAACATTAATAATATTCTTTTCTATTGATACCACTTTTCCTGGAACAATATCGTCTTTTTTATATTCTTGAATATATTTACTAAATGTATCTTCTTGTAATTGTTTAATTCCTAAGGAAATTCTTTCTCGTTCAGAGTCTACTTGTAATACTACTGCAGATATTTTATTACCTTTTTTATATTTACTTAGTATTTTTTCGTTTAAAATACCCCATGAAATATCTGATAAATGTACTAAACCATCTATTCCTCCTTTTAATCCAATAAAAATACCAAAGTCGGTAATAGATTTTATTTTACCTTCTACATGTACACCTTTTTTATGTGATTTTGCAAATAAAATCCATGGATTTATTTGACATTGTTTAATACCTAAAGAAATTCTTCTTCTTTCTGCATCTATATCCAATACCATAACTTGTACTGTATCTAAAAGATTAACAACTTTTGATGGATGAATATTTTTATTTGTCCAATCCATTTCTGAAATATGTACAAGTCCTTCTACACCTTCTTCTATTTCTACAAAACATCCATAGTCTGTTAAGTTAGTTACTTTACCGTATGCTTTTGTACCTTCTGGATATCGATCTAAAATAGAATTCCAAGGATCTTCACTTAATTGTTTTAATCCAAGAGATACTCTAGTTTTTTCTCTATCAAATTTTAATACTTTAACATTAATTTCATCACCAATATTAACAACATCACTAGGATGTTTCACTCTTTTCCATGCCATATCTGTTATGTGTAACAATCCATCTACTCCACCTAAATCAACAAATGCACCATAATCGGTTAAATTTTTTATTATCCCTTTTATTGTGACGCCTTCTTGTATATTTGATAATAATGTATTTCTTTCGGTACTAGTCTCATATTCAATAACTGCTTTTCTAGAAACAACAACATTATTTCTTTTTTGATCAAGTTTAATAACTTTAAATTCTAATTCTTTTCCTTCTAAATGTCCTGTATCTTTTATAGGTCTAATATCAACTAGTGAACCAGGTAAAAAAGCACGTAAATTATTTAATTCAACAGTAAATCCTCCTTTTACTCTTCCAGTAATAACACCGACAACAGTTTTAGAGGTTTCATGTGCACATTCTAACTTCATCCATTCTGCATATTTTTTTGCCTTTTCTCTAGATAAAATGGTTTCCCCAAATCCATCTTCTATAGCATCTAGTGTAACATCGATATGATCACCAATATCAATTTCTATTTTTCCTAATTTATTTTTAAATTGTTCAATTGGAACATATGATTCAGATTTTAACCCCGAATCAATTAATACAAATTCTTTTTGAATATCTACTACTATTCCGGAAATAATAGATCCAGTTTTCGTACTAATTGTTTTTAAAGATTCTTGAAATAATTGAGCAAAGGATTCATTCATATAAATAATTAATAATAATATAGTTGAACAACTATTTAACATCATGTTAAATAGGGTTATTAGTATTTTCTATAATCATCCTAATTATAGAGCGACTGAAACTTTTAAATAAGAATTTTATTAATACAATTAATAGTATATTGTATTACTTCTGTAATATTCATATTACTAGAATCTAATATAATAGCATTATTTGCTGGTACTAACGGAGAATTTTTTCTATTTTTATCACGTTCATCTCTTTTTTTCATGTGCAATAATGTAGTTTTAAAGTCACTTTTTATACCTTGATTTTGAAATTCTTGCATTCTACGGTAGACTCTATTTTTTAAGTCTGCTTTTAAAAAAAATTTTATTTTTGCATCGGGAAATACCATTGTTCCCATATCTCTACCATCAGCAACTAATCCTGGATATCTACGAAATAATCTTTGTTTTAATAATAGTTTTTCTCTTATATAAGCATTTTTTGCTATTTTAGAAGAAAGATGAGTGACTTCTTTTGATACAATGTAGCGATACGAAAAATTTTTATTGATAATATTACATATCATTCCATTCTCATAAATAAAATATTTTTCTAAATCTTTTAATACATGAATTATTTTTTTTTTTTCAAAAAAAAATTTTTTTTTTAATAATAAACATGCAAATATTCTATATATCATTCCCGATTCTAAAGTATACCATTTTAAATAGTTTGCAAGTGATTTTGACAATGTACTTTTACCAGATCCACTGGGTCCATCTATTGTAATAACAGGAGGTAGTTGCATAACTTATAATGCTCTTGTAAAATTTATATTATTTATTATTTGTAATATAGGGTATTATTAAGATAATATTTTATATAAAATTTTTATGGATTAAAAAAACTAATTTTGTACAATTCTGTAAAATAATTTGGAAAAGTTTTTGCAACACATTTGGGGTTTATAATACTCACTGGTTGGTTAGATAATGCAATTAAAGAAAAACACATAGCTATTCTATGATCATTATAAGTATCAATTTTAACATGTACAAATTTTTTTGGAGGGATAATTTTAATAGAATCTCTTTTTTCTTCAACTATGGCTCCTACTTTTCGTAATTCAGTAGTCATAGCATGTAATCTATCTGTTTCTTTTACTCTCCAATTATATATATTTTTTATTTTTGTGATACTACCATCAGTAAATAATGCAAGCATTGCAATAGTCATTGCAGTATCGGGAATATCATTTGCATCTAAAATAATGCCCTGTAAGTGATTTTTGAAACATTCTACATAATTCTTTCCCCAAAAAATTTTTGCACCCATATTTTCTAAAATATCAATAAATTTAATATCACCTTGTATACTATTTTTATGAATTCCAGTAACACGTACTGATTTACCTTTAATAGCTGCTGCAGCAAGAAAATAAGATGCAGAAGAAGCATCTCCTTCAATATGATATTCTCCAGGGGAAGAATATTTTTGGTTGCCTTGAATGTAAAAATTTTTGTATTGATCATTCTTAATTGTAATTCCAAAACTTTTCATAATACTGAGTGTAATATCAATATATGGTCTAGATACTAATTCTCCATCAACAACAATGTGAGTATCTATTTTCGATAAAGGTGCAGATATTAATAAAGCAGTCAAAAATTGACTAGAAATATTACTTTTAACAAGAATTTTACCTCCTGAAAATCCTCCTTTAATTAATATTGGGAAATAATTTTTTTTTTTAATATATTGAATAATTGCTCCACCTTGCTTTAATGCATCAATTAGGTCTTTAATAGGTCTTTCTTGCATTCTATCATCTCCAGTAACCACTATTTCTCGATTTTGTGATGATAATATAGCTGTTAATGGACGTATTGCAGTACCTGCATTTCCTAAAAACAAAGAAGATGTATTATGTATATTTAATTTTCCAGAACATCCCTGAATGATACAGGTTGTATTATTATCTTTGAGAGTAAAATGAATTCCTAATTTTTTTAATGCATGTAACATATAATAAATATCATCACTATTTAATAAATTTTTCAGCAATGTAGTCCCGCAAGACATTGCTGCTATTAATAAAGATCGATTTGAAATACTTTTAGATCCTGGTAATACTACATTACCATGTACATATGATATTGGATTTAAAGTTAATATATCATTCATATTATATTTCCTAAAATTAAATACAAATCTTAAAACCATGGGAATAATTTTGACTTTTCAAATCACATATCTTACTAACCAAATTTTTTCTCAAAATATGTCATAAATTCAGTCAGTTGATATATTCCCTCTATTGGCATCGCATTATAAGTAGATGCACGAAATCCTCCTATTACTTTATGTCCTTTTAAAAATTTTAATCCTCTTAAATGAGCTTCTTGTACAAATAAATTATCTAATTTATGATCATATATATTAAATGTAATATTCATGTCAGATCTATTATTAACATGAATATTATTATTATAAAATTCACTACTATCAATTTTTTGATATAATAATTTTGATTTTTTTTTATTTATTTTTTCAAAGTATTTGATACCACCTTTTTTTTGCATCCATTCCAGAACTAAACTTGATACATACCAAGAAAAAGTAACAGGGGTATTAAACATTGATTGAGAAAAAAAATTTTTTTTATAATCTAAAATAGAGGGTAAAAAAGGATTATTTTTTGTTAATAAATTTTTTTTTATAATAACAACAGTCATACCTGCAGGACCAATGTTTTTTTGTGCACTAGCATATATTAAGTCGTATTTATTAATATCAATACTACGGGATAATAAATAAGAAGAAAAATCTCCTATAATAATTTTATTTTCAAAATTGGGTTCTTCATGTATTGCAATACCTTCAATAGTTTCATTAGGACAATAATGCATATAAATTGATTTTTTATTTATTTTCCAATTTTTCATTTCTAAAATATATTTTGTACTATTTTCCATTTTTTGAACATTAATATTGTCTACTAAGCAATATTTTTTTGCTTCTAACATAGATTGTTGTGACCAATAACCACTATTAATATAATCTGCAGAATCTTTCGAAGATAATAAATTCATAGGAATAGCAGAGAACTGACCTCTTGCTCCTCCCTGCAAAAATAAAACAGCATATTGATCTGATATATTTAGTAAATCTCTTAAGCTATTTTCTAAATTGTTAACAATTACTGAAAACTCTCTACTGCGATGGCTAATTTCTATAACAGAAGTTCCAATATTATTCCAATTTAAAAAATCTTTTTTTATATCTTTTAAAACTTCTCTAGGTAATATAGCAGGTCCAGCACTAAAATTATATGTTTGTGTATTCATATTTTTATTTCAAGTATGTTATATATATATCGTTAATACGATATATATAATAATTAATGAATAAATTTTATACCTTTCATATATTTTTGACACAATATTTCTGGTATTTCGATTTTTCCATCAGCATGTTGATAATTTTCTAGAATAGCAGCTAATGTTCTTCCAATAGCTAATCCTGAACCATTAATTGTATGTAATAATTTTTTTTTGTGTATACTATTTTGAAAATATTTTGCATTTATTCGTCTTGCTTGAAAATCTAACATATTAGAACAAGAAGAAATTTCCTGATAGTTATTTTTAGAAGGCAACCAAACTTCTAAATCATATGTTTTAGCAGAAGCAAAACTAGTATCTCCAGTGCATAATAAAGTTTTTCTATAAGGTAGTTTTAATAACCTTAATATTCTTTCTGCATGAAATGTAATCATTTCTAAGCTAATCATAGAAAATTCAGAACAATGTACTTGAAAAATTTCCACTTTATCAAATTGATGCATTCTAAGCAATCCTCTTGTATTGCTCCCATAAGATAAATTTTCAGCACGAAAACAAGGAGAATATGCAGTTAACATAATTGGTAAATCATTTTCATTAATAACTTTATTTTTAAAAAAATTTGTTAATGGAACTTCTGCAGTTGGTATCAAAATATATTTATTATTATTTTTATTTTTATGCATCGTAGACACATAAAACAATTCTTTTTCAAATTTTGGTAGTTGCCCTGCACCATACATGCTATTGTAATTTACCAAATAAGGTACATATATTTCTAAATAACCATGCTCTGTAGTATGTACATCTAACATAAACTGTCCTAGTGCTCGATATAATAATGCCATTTTATCTTTCATTACTACAAAACGAGAACTAGAAATTTCATTTGCAGAAAACCAATCAAATCCATTGATTTGCTTTCCTAATTCGACGTGATCTTTAATTTGAAAATTATATTTTTTAATTTTTCCCCAATAAGAGATATTTTTATTTTCAGAACAATTTTTACCAATAGGTACAGAATCATCAGGAATATTTGGTATAGATAATAAAAATTTTTTTATTTTTTTTTGTATAGATTTTAATTCTATGTTTTTACTAATTAAAATCTTTTTAATCTTGATCACTTTATCAGTAACTTCTGAGTATGGTTTTTGAGAATTTTTTAATTCTCCAATTAACTTAGATAAAGAATTATATTTAGATCGTAAATGTTCTGTTTCGATTTGTAATTTTTTACGATCATTTTCTATTGATAAAAATAATTCAGTATTTAAAATAAATCCTTTATTTTTTAATTTCTTAGCAACTTTGTCATATTCGTATCGTAATACATTTATATCAATCATATGTATCTACTTTCTAATTAGTTATATTATAATAATATATAATAATCAATGTTATACAACTTTTTAAATATCATGAAAATAAAATTTTATATATACAGTATAATACTATATAATGTATAAAATAAATACTATATTTAATATTCATACTATATACTATATTTTCAATCAATTCGAGCACATTTATGTTACATAAAATACAGAGTAAAAATGAAAAATTAATTATCATTGGATCAGGTCCGGCAGGTTACACAGCAGCGATATATGCTGCAAGAGCAAATTTACAACCAATATTAATTACTGGTTTACAAAAAGGAGGCCAATTAATTCAAACAAACCAAATTGAAAATTGGCCCGGAAAATTTAAAAAAACAACCGGTATAGAATTAATGGATAGTCTCGAAAAACATGCTTCGAAATTACATACAACAATTATTTCAGATCAAGTTTTAGATATAAAAATTTTTAAAAATATTTTTCAAATACAGTGCGAAGAAAAAGAATATACTAGTCATTCTATTATTATAGCTACAGGATCATCACCACGTTATTTGGGTTTAGAAAACGAACAAAAATTTCTTGGTAAGGGTATATCAACATGTGCCACTTGTGATGGTTTTTTTTATAAAAATCAAGATGTTGCTGTTGTGGGTGGTGGAAATACAGCTATTGAAGAATCTTTATATTTATCAAATATTGTTAATGTAGTACATTTAGTACATCGCAATAAAATATTTAAAGCAGAAAAAATTTTGATAAATAGATTATATGAAAAAATTCATTCAGGAAATATTGTATTGCATACAGATTATATTATTAAAAGAATTATAGTTAATCACCAGAGAGTTGTAAAAATCAAACTTCTCTCTAATAATACTACTAAAAATACAAAAGAAATACCTATTTCAGGTTTATTTATTGCTATCGGAAGCCTTCCAAACACAAAAATATTTAAAAATATAATAGAAATGAAAAAAGGATATATTAAAACACAAAAAACAATAGAAAATTATACAACACAAACAAATGTACCAGGAATTTTTGCCGCTGGAGATGTTGTAGATTATATTTATAAACAAGCTATAACATCTGCTGCTAGTGGATGTATGGCTGCATTAGATGCAGAAAAATATTTAAATACATTAAATTTACAAAATTAATATCCATATTTTTTAGAGGTATTTTATGATAAAAGAAAAGAATATCGAAATGCAAGGAAGTATTATCAATACATTACCTAATACAATGTTTAAAGTGCAACTTGAAAATGGACATATCATAACAGCACATATATCAGGAAAAATGAGAAAAAACTATATTCGTATTTTAACTGGTGATAAAGTAACAGTAGAATTAACACCATATGATTTAACTAAGGGACGTATTATTTTTAGAAGTAGATAAAATTTTATAAAATATATAGGAGTTAAATATGCGTACAAAATATTGTGGAGATATTCATTTCTCAGATCTTAATAAAAAAGTTATTTTATGTGGTTGGGTCGTATGCAAAAGAAATTTTGGTAATTTTATTTTTATTGATATGAGAGATTACACAGGAATCATACAAATATTTTGTAAAAATAACAATACTTCTGATTTTCACAATGCAAGAAAATTAAAAAATGAATTTTGCATTCAAGTAACAGGAATTGTGGCAGAACGAGCACAAAAAAATAAAAATAAAACTATTAAAACTGGAGAATTAGAAATAATTTCTGAAAAAATTATAATTTTAAATTCTGCAATTCCTTTACCTCTGAACATTCACAATATTGATGATGATAAAATACGATTCAAATATCGTTATTTAGATTTACGAAGATCGAAAATGTTTAAAAATTTAAAAATTAGAAATGATATTATTGATATTATCAGAATATTTATGAAAAAAAATAATTTTTTAAATATTGATACTCCAATTTTAACAAAATCCACTCCAGAAGGAGCAAAAGATTACTTAATTTCTAGTAGAATACATAAAGAAAAATACTATGCATTACCACAATCACCACAATTATTTAAACAATTATTAATGATTTCTGGAATAGATAGATATTACCAAATTGCAAAATGTTTTAGAGACGAAGATTTAAGATCTGATCGACAACCAGAATTTACACAAATTGATGTAGAAGCCGCTTTTGTAGATGGAAATACCATTCAAAAGATTATAGAATCTATGGTCATGATATTATGGGAAAAAATACTGCATATTCAATTAAAAAAATTTCCAGTAATATCTTTTCAAGATGCTATAAACACATATGGATCGGATAAACCTGATCTTCGTAACCCATTAAAATTTATTTCTATACCGAATAATACCATAGATTATTATCATGATAATATAAAAAATATAAAAACATTAGCATTAGTAATTCCTAATGGTACGAAATTATTCAATCAAAATACAATAAATACTTGTAATCACTTTATTGAAACATCTAAAAATATTGATTATATGTATATTTGTGTTGAAAATATAAAATTAAAAAAATATAATTTTATTCCTGCCAATAAAATCATTAAAATCAAAAATATGATTCATATAATTAATCTTGTAAATGCAAAAGATCAAGATATTATATATATACTTTCTGGAAAAAAAGATGTTATTTATAAAATCTTAACACCATTAAGAATGATATTTGGAAAAGCAGTAAATATTATAACAAAAAATTCTTGGAAACCAGTTTGGATTATCAATTTTCCATTATTTAAAAAAAATAATACTCATTCTTTATCATCTACACATCATCCATTTACTGCACCTAAAAATACTACTATTCAAGAATTACAATCAAAGCCAGAATCTATTATTTCTAGTGCCTATGATTTAGTGATTAATGGAAATGAAATAGGAGGGGGTTCAGTGCGTATTCATGATAAAAAAACGCAAGAAACTGTATTTAAAATATTAGGTATATTGAATAGTAAAAATAAAAATACATTAAAATTCTTTATTAATGCATTACAATATGGAACACCACCACATGCAGGCATTGCATTAGGATTAGATAGAATTGCCATGCTATTAACAAATAGTAAAAATATTAAAGATGTTATTGCATTTCCAAAAACAAATTCTGCACAATGTCTTATGACAGGTTCTCCAACAAAAATAACATACTAAATAATCTAATAAGATCATATATTCTAAATATTTTCATAACTTTATGAACTGATAGAATATGAAATTTCTTATTAAATCAATAAACTAATAAAAAAACAAATGGATTCTATTAATATAATTATAGGACTGACTGGTACCATACAAGTCATGGAAAACAATATTCCAAGAGTAATCGATAATATATTCATTACAATAGATAAAATAACTATCTTAATAGGAGAATAAGAAAATTTTTGTACAGTTGCTGGAGGAATTATTAATAATGCAGTAATTAGTAAAGCACCAACAATTTTTGTAGATACTCCAATTAATATTGCAGTTGTAATCATGAAAATTAATCGTATTTTAAAAATATTAATACCATGAATTTGAGATAATTCTATACTAATAATACTAGATATTAAAGATCTCCAAATAAAAAATATTATTACAGCAATTATAATACTAATTATTAATATAATACTAATATCAGAATTTTTTAATAATAATAAATCTCCAAATAAATATTTTGTTAAATCATTGTTTTTATTTTTATCAATCACATTTAAAATCATCATTCCAAGTGATAAAGAACTGTACGTAATCACTCCTAAAATTGTATCTAATGGTAAACTAGAAAAATTTTCTATACAAGTAATTAAAATACTGAGAATTACAACTACAAATAATACTGTATAAAATATATTAATGTGTAATAATAATGAAAGTGCAATGCCTAGTAAAGAAGTGTGTGACAATGTATTTCCAAAAGAAGACATACGACGCCAAACAATAAATGATCCTAAGAATCCACAAGAAAAAGATAATAAAATACCAACTATCCAACTCAAAAAAAAATTTTTACACATATAATAATAACTCTTTAAAATTCATAAGAATCTTATGAAATAGGATATTTGAATATTATAATGTATGGTGATGACGATATAATGCTAATTCCTGTAATATATTATTTCCAAACATAGAAATAAATTCATAACTTTTAGTAACATTTTCTGGAGTACCAGAGCAACAGATACGTTTATTTAAACAAATCACTTCATCTGTACGTGCCATAACTATATTTAAATCATGAGATACCATAAAAATAGAACAAAATAATTCTTTTTTTAATTGATGTATTAATTTATAAAAAATCATTTGCCCAACGATATCTATTCCCTGTGTAGGTTCATCTAATACTAATAACTGCGGGGAGTTTAGTAATGCTTGTGCTAATAATATTTTTTGTATTTCTCCTCCAGATAATTTTTTTAATTGTACATTTTGTAAATGTTCTGCATTAACTCTTTTTAAAGATTTTTGAATTTTATATTCATTAACTGTTTGAAATAATTGCATAAATTGATTTACTGATATAGGTAATGAAGTATTAAAATTTAATTTTTGAGGAACATATCCAACTCTTAAATTGGGAGAACGTATTACAAGACCTTGATCTGGAGTTATCAATCCTAAAATTGTACGTACTAAAGTAGATTTTCCTGCTCCATTAGGTCCAATTAAAGTAATAATACGATTTGATGTTAAAGACAATGAAATATTAGATAATATACTACGATTACATATTTTAATAAAAACATTTTTAACTTTAATGAGTGTTTTCATATTTATAATTTTAATATCAATTACCTATAATAATTTATGCAATTTAATAAATTGATCTGAAAATTATAGTAAAAATTTTTAATAAAGATATATACATTATATAAATAATATCATGACATAGTAAGTAACTATTATTATATTTTTAATACTCTATGAACATTTGTTTGCCCTGGTTGTCCCATAATATCTCCTTGAGTAATAATTACAGTATCTCCTACAACTACTAAATGTTGTTTTAAAAGTAATAAAATAGCTTCTCGGGCTACTTGCAATCCCTTATTTTGACTATTAAAATATACAGGTATAACACCTCTATATAAAGCTACTAAACTTAATACATTTTGATGTTTGGACAAAGCAAAAATTGGTAAACCAGAAGTGATTCGAGATGTTAATAATGCACTATGTCCAGATTCTGTAATTGTGATAATTGCAGTAGCATCTTTTAAGTGATTAGCAGTATACATAGCAGACATTGTTACTGATTCTTCTATATTATCAAATTGTACATCTAATCTGTGTTTAGATACATTAATACTTGGTACTTTTTCTGCTCCTTTACATATATCTGACATTTTTCGTACTGTTTCAAAAGGATATTTCCCAGTTGCTGTTTCAGCAGATAACATGACTGCATCAGTTCCATCCAGAACAGCATTAGCAACATCCATCACCTCTGCTCGAGTTGGATAGGGATTATTAATCATAGATTCCATCATTTGTGTTGCTGTAATAACAACACGATTTAATTGTCTAGAATATTTAATCAGTTGTTTTTGTACACCAATTAATTCAGAATCTCCAATTTCTATGCCTAAATCTCCCCTTGCAACCATAACAATATCTGCAGCTAATATAATACTTTTCATAACATTAATATCTTCTACGACTTCTGCTCTTTCAATTTTTGCAATAATTTTTGCTAAACTTCCTGATGCTCTCGCTAACTTTCTTGTCATAATTAAATCTTCAGGATACCTTGGAAATGAAACTGCTAAATAATCAACACCAATATTTGATGCAATAACAATATCACTTTTATCTTTATCAGTTAGTGAGTCTGCAGATAGCCCGCCTCCTAATTTATTAATTCCTTTATTGTCTGATAAATGTCCTCCGATAATCACTTGGGTAATAATTTGTTTATTATATACTTTAACAACTTTTAATTGTATTTTCCCATCATCTAATAATAAAGTGTCTCCAACATTAATATCATATATTACCTTTTTATAATTAATGCCAACTGCCATTTCATTTCCTGCATGATTATCTAATTCTAAATCTAGTATAAATATATTTCCTGGAAGAAGAAAAACATGATTTTTTTTAAAACTTGCAATACGAATTTTTGGTCCTTGTAAATCTCCTAAAATAGCTACATGATAACCTATTTTTTTAATTATTCTATATGCATGATATGCTCTACTTTCATGTTCTTCTTGTTTTCCATGAGAAAAATTTAAACGTAGCACATTTGCACCAGATAAAATAACTTTTTCAAGATTATCACCTTTATCTGTTGAAGGACCTAAAGTAATCACTATTTTTGTTCTTCGTATTCTCTCCTTGATCATGTAGTGACCTCATTTATAAATAATATAAAATAAATAATAATTATATTATATATACAATAAAATATTATATAAAGCATTTTAAAATATATTTTAAAATATTTATTATGATATAATAAATAATAATTTTTATATTTATTCACATTCATTAATTTTTAAAAATGATATTAAGTTTATATTATAATATTTTAAAATAAAAACTGTAATAAAAATATGAATCATAAAAATATGCAATCATATAATTTAGTTATTTTTGGTGCAAAAGGTGATTTATCTTGCAGAAAATTAATACCTGCGCTATATCAATTAGAAAAAAAAAAATTATTACATTATGATACACGTATTATTGGTGTTGGAAGAGCGAATTGGAAAAAAAATGATTATATTAAACAAACTATACAGTCATTGAATATGTTTAGTACTGAAAAAATCCAAGAAAAGTATTGGAATACATTTAAAGATCGTTTATATTTTTGTAATTTAGATGTATCTAATACCAATAATTTTGAAAATTTAAAAAATCTTTTATCTCAAAAATTAAATAAAAATATTTATTATTTTGCTATGCCTCCTCATACCTTTGGAAATATTTGTAAAGGACTTGGTAGTGTTCAACTGAATGACCTCAACAATAGAATTATTGTAGAAAAACCAATAGGAACATCTTTACAATCTTCTCAAAATATTCATAATCAGTTAAGTACTTATTTTCAAGAAAAACAAATATTTAGAATTGATCATTATTTGGGTAAAGAAACCATTTTAAATTTATTAAATTTTCGTTTTTCAAATCCATTATTTTATAATAATTGGAATTGTCATACTATTGAATACATTGAAATTATTATAGCTGAAAAAGTTGGCATTGAAGGAAGGTGGGAATATTTCGATAAAGTGGGGCAAACAAAAGACATGATACAAAACCATTTATTACAAATATTAAGTTTAATTGCTATGTCTCCACCAAAAAAAATAAATGTTCAAAGTATTAAAAATGAAAAAATTAAAGTATTGCAAGCACTACGTGCTATAGATGCTAATAATATTCATGAAAATACTATTATAGGGCAATATTCTTCTGGTATGATCGACGGAAAATTAGTACCTGGTTATATTGAAGAAAATCCATTGAAACAAAAAAGTAATACAGAAACATTTTCTGAAATTAAAGCATACATTGATAATGATGTGTGGAAAAATGTTCCATTTTATTTAAGAACCGGTAAAAGATTATTCAAAAAATATTCTGAAATTATTATACATTTTAAATGTATACCTAATAACATTTTCAACTGTAGTATAAGTCATCAATACCACAATAAGTTAAAAATACGATTACAACCTCATGAAGGAATAGAAATTAGTTTTTTAAATAAAATTCCAGATTTAAATTCTAAATATATATTACAAGAACAAAAACTAGATTTTTCATATCGAAAAAGTTTTAAAAATATAGATATTGTAGATGCATACGAAAGATTATTATTAGAAAGTATGAAAAATGATCCATCATTATTTGTTTCAAAAGAAGAAATTGAAGCATCTTGGAAATGGATCGATAGTATTATAAATGCATGGAAAAAAAATAATATTCAACCAATTTTGTATCCTGCGGGAACATTAGGACCTAAATTAAGTCGTAATAATAATTAATAATATTTTATAAAATATATAAAATAATATTTTTAATCTTATTTTTATAAAAAATAAATATACAATTATAATATATGAAAAATTTATATTTTGTAATATATAACAATCATGATATAAATATTTGCTAATAAGGAAAAGTAATTATATGGTACGCGTTATTTTATTTTTATTAACTAATTTATCTGTAATGTTTATATTTGGTACAGTATTGTTTTTAACAGGTATAAAGTCTAACAGTATAAAATCTTTAATGATTTTATCAGGTATTGTAGGATTTAGTGGCTCGATTACTTCAGTATTATTATCAAAATGGTCAGCTTTAAAATCTGTTCGTGCAAAAATTATTAATTCTCCTAGTAATTTAAAAGAAGCTTGGATTGTAGAAGCAGTAAGATATCAATGTAGTTTAATAGGTATTAAAATGCCAGACATTGCTATCTACGAAACTAATGAAGTAAATGCTTTTGCTAGTGGATATAGTAAAAATAATGCAGTTCTTGCGCTATCTAGTGGATTATTAAAAAAAATGAATCGAGAAAATATTCAAGCAGTTATTGCGCATGAATTAAGTCATATTGTTAATGGTGATATGGTTACTTTAGCTTTACTACAAGGTGTAATTAATACATTTGTATTTTTTATCTCAAGTTTAATTTCTCGATCTGTTATGCATTTATTGTATAATTATAGAAGATCTAATTATGTTAGATACTATGGATTTTTTGTAAATTATGTGATATCTATGATTTTACAAGCTTTCTTCGGATTAATAGCAAGTATTATTGTTATGGCATTTTCTAGATATAGAGAATTTCGTGCTGATGCTGATGGTGCTAAAATTGTGGGATCAAAAAGAATGATTAATTTATTAATACGTTTTAAAGAACTAACCGATCCGGAACCAATGCAAGCAATGGCAACATATTGTATTCATGGAGAAACAAAAAGTGTATACAATTTGTTTTCATCACATCCACCTATTAAAGATAGAATTAACGCATTAAAAAAAAATGCATTATAGTAATATAACATTATATTAAATATATTGGTATATTTAAAATAATATATTACACATGTAAAATGTAAATAATTTTTCATTTTAAACAATACAATCATCAATAATGATGATTGATGTTAAAAAATTATTGATATAGTCAATATTAATATAATATTTCGATTATACATATTTTGGATATAACAATATCTATAAATTTTTGAATAAAAATAAAACACCATGAAAATAGAAAATTGTATAATCTTTACTACATATTAACACTGTATATGTATTTGATTTTTATTAATTATGTTACTGCTATTAAATAATTATTTTTATTATACAATAGCGGTAGCATAATTAATACTCTATATAATATTTTTATGAAATTAATAATATATTTTGTATAAAGAGTAATAAATAATATTATGATGAAGAGAATATACGTAAAATATACAACTAATCATTCTTGAAATTTTTCATAACATAATAAATATAACATTTTTTAAAAAATTATCATGTTAGAGAAATATATTGACAAAAAAATATAAAATTATAAAATTATATAATATTTATGTATTATTAAGAATACAATATATGTACAAAAAAATTTTATCTATTGATACTTCTTGTAATCACATTTCAATTGCAATATTATATAATCACCATTTTGATGAAGAAATTGCAATTTGTAACAATAATCATGAAAAAAAAATTTTAAAAATCTTACATATTATTTTAAAAAGAAATAAGATTAGAATAAAAAACTTTGAAATTATTGCATTTTCTAATGGTCCAGGAAATTTTACTAGTATACGATTAGCAGCAGGCATTACACAAGGTTTATCGATTCCATATAATACTCCAATTATAGGAATTTCTACACTCAAAGTATTAGCAGAACAAGCATGGAGAATTAAGAAAATTAAAAAAGTTATTGTTTGTTTTGCAACAAATAATAATAATTTTTATTATTGGGCAAAATATAAAAAAAATTCTATGAACATGTGGGTGGGTAAAAATACAGAATCTATGATACATATTAACAAAATATATCAAAAAATTAATTATTTAACAGAATTATGGTATATTATTGGATTAAATATGGATATTTTTAAAAAAATAAAAAACAATTTTTTAAAATTTATAGATATTACTATACCATATGCTCGAGATTTAATTTCATTAACTTTAATGTCTAAAAATATCAAAAATCACAAATTACAAAAAATCCATGTTAATTATTTAAATACTCCTAAATATCGTAAAAGTATAAATTAAACTATATATTATAAAATATATAGTTTATTTAAAAATCCAATACTACTTATTTAAAAAATTCGGTATTTTTTTTTCATATTGAGTAATATGTTTCTTATATTGCAAGGTGATATCAATATTGTCTACACCATTTAATAAACAAGAACGATAAAAATCATCAATCTGAAAAGAATATTTGTGATTTTCAATAGTTATATAGTTGTAATATAAATTTATTGTAGCAAGAATACCAGGTTTTTTTTTAATTATTTCAAATATATTATTTATATTATCAATAGATAATATAATTAATAAAAGATTATTATTAAAACTATTACTATAAAAAATATCCGAAAAACTTGCAGCAATGATAGCTCTAAAACCATAATCCAATAAAGCCCAAACAGCATGTTCTCTAGAAGAACCACAACCAAAATTCTCTCTAGATAATAATATACTGGACTTTTGATAAGTCGGATTATTTAATACAAAATTTTTATTTGGACACTCTATATTACCTTCTAAAAATCTCCAATTATAAAATAAATCATTTGCAAAACCAGTTCTTTCAATTTTTTGTAAAAATTGTTTTGGTATAATAGCATCTGTATCGACATTTGAAAAATTTAATGGAGCAATAATACCTGTATGACTAATAAATTTTTTCACTTTGTACTCCATATTATAATTATATTATTATAATAGTTCTCTTGCGTCTTGAAATTTACCAAATATTGCTGATATAGCCGCAGTAGCCGGACTAACTAAATGCGTTCTTCCATTTCTCCCTTGACGATGTTCAAAATTACGATTACTTGTGGATGCACATCTATCCCCAGGACTTAATTGATCATCATTCATCCCTAAACACATTGAACATCCAGGTAATCTCCATTCAAATCCAGATTTTATAAATATTTTATCTAATCCTTCTTGTTCTGCTTGTTGTTTGACTAATTTTGAACCTGGAACTACAATAGCTTTTACAGAATGATGTACAGTTTTATTTTTTATAATCTTTGCTGCTACTCTCAAATCTTCTATTCGAGAGTTTGTACAAGAACCAATAAAAACTTTATTAATTTTAATATTTTTAATTAAAGTTCCTGGATTTAATCCCATATATAATAGTGATTTTTTTACGGTTTCCTGTTCAATACTACTTTGAAAAGATTCAATAAAAGGAATTGATTCATGAATTGAAATTACTTGACTAGGATTCGTCCCCCATGTCACTTGTGGTGCAAGATTATCAATATTAATAGAAATGGTTTTATTAAAAATAGCATTATCGTCTGATTTTAGTGTTTTCCAATACTTAAGAGCAGCATTCCAATGATGATTTTTAGGAGCAAAATTTTTATTTTTTAAATAATCAAAAGTAATTTGATCAGGAGCTATAATTCCCGATTTTGCTCCCATTTCAATTGCCATATTACATAATGTCATACGACTTTCCATACTCAAAGAAGATACTACATTTCCACAAAATTCTATAACATAACCAGTGCCTCCCGATACAGTTACAGTTTTAATAACAAATAAAATGATATCTTTAGCACTAATTCCAGGATTGATATTTCCTGAAATTTCTATTTTCATAGTTTTAAATCGTTTTTGTTTAATTGTTTGTGTTGCAAAAACATGTTCAACTTCTGATGTTCCTATACCAAATGATAAAGCACCAAATGCACCGTGTGTTGAAGTATGAGAATCACCACAAACAATTAACATTCCAGGAAGTGTCATCCCTTGTTCAGGACCCATAACATGAACAATACCTTGTTTGTTACTATTTAAATCATATATTGGAATATTAAATTCATTACAATTATTTAATAACGTATTTATTTGAGTATGAGCCATTTTACTTAATAAATTAATATTATTTGTTTTTGTGGAAACATTATGATCCATAGTTGCAAAAGTTTTTTTTGGACAACGAACATTTCTATTTTTTAGACGCAATGCACTAAAGGCTTGTGGTGATGTAACTTCATGTATTAAATGTAAATCAACATATAAAATAGCAGTATAATTTGTATTTTTATAAACTATATGGCTATCATATAGTTTTTCATATAATGTTTTCTCCATATTATATCTCTTTCATAAATATCTTAGCAATTATATCTCCCATTTGATCAGTTGTTACATAATCTTTTTGATTATCAACAAGATCAAATGTTCTATAACCCATCTTTAATGTTTTTTTAACAGATTCATAAATTGCATCTGAAAAATCATATAATTTTATACTGTATTGTAATAATAATGCAAGAGACAATATTTGTGCAATAGGATTAGCAATACCTTTTCCTGCAATATCTGGAGCTGAACCACCAGCAGGTTCATATAATCCAAAATTTTTATCATTCAAACTTGCCGATGCTAGCATACCAATAGATCCGGTAATCATTGCACAGGCATCAGATAAAATATCTCCAAATAAATTTGAACACAAAATCACATCGAATTGACTAGGATTTTTAATAATTTGCATTACAGCATTATCAATATATAAATGTGATAATATAACATCGGGATAATCTTGTGAGATATGATTCACTATTTGTCTCCAAAATTTAGAACTTTGTAAAACATTTGCTTTATCAATAGAGGTAATTTTTTTTTTTCTTGTACGAGCAATTTCAAATGCCATGCGTGTTATTCTATATATTTCGTTCTGATAATATATTTCAGTATCAAAAGCGAATCCCTTTTTTATGTTGATTTCAGAATTTCCAAAATAAATACCTCCCGTTAATTCACGAACGCACAAAATATCTATTCCAGAACTAATAATACTAGAACGTAATGGAGATAATTCTTTAATTTCAGGATATAAAATTGATGGTCTTATGTTTGCAAATAAATTAAAGTATTTTCTTAATGGTAATAATGCCCCACGCTCAGGTTGTTGATGTATAGGAAGATGTTGCCATTTTGGACCACCTACCGAACCTAATAAAATTGCATCAGAATTTTCACAACCTAAAATTGTTTTTTTAGGTAATGCAACTCCAAATTTATCTATTGCAACTCCTCCAATATCATATTCTTGAATAGAAAATTTTGTATGGCATTTTTTTTGTAGAATATTAAGAATTTTGTATGTTTGTTTCATTACTTCCGGTCCGATACCATCTCCTGGAAGTACTGATATAGAAAATTTATTTTTCATATTGAATTATTTTTTAAAGAAATTTGTTAATATAGTATATTATTAATAATAATATTTTATTATATAAAATATATTATCGTAATCAAATATATTATTAGGATAATTTATTTAATCTCAAAGTCACTTGATTGGATCTCCAAATATTATTTAATACATAAATCATCGCTTTAGCAGAAGATTCAATGATATCTGTAGCTAATCCTATACCATGAAATTTACGATTTTTATATTCTACTATAATATCTACCTGTCCTAATGCATCTTTACCCTTTCCTTTTGCTAATAATTGAAACTTTTGTAACAACATTGAATAACCTGAAATTTTATTAATAGCTTTATATATAGCATTTACTGGTCCATTACTAGTTTTTGAAGATTTCGTTAATATTTTTTTTCCACATATCATTGTAACCGATGCTTTTGCTAAACCAGTAGAACTAGATTGTATATTAAAATGTTCTAATTGAAAAAATTCAGGAGTTTCTTCTTGATTATTTATAAAAGCCAACGCTTCTAAATCGTAATCAAAAACTTGTCCTTTTTTATCAGCTAACTTTAAAAATGAAGTATATAGTTTATTAATGTCATACTCATTCTCTTTATATCCCATTACTTTCATACGATGTTTTACTGCTGCTCTTCCAGAACGAGATGTTAAATTTAATTGTACTTCTTTTAAACCAATTACTTGTGGAGAAATAATTTCATAATTTTCCCTATTTTTTAAAATACCATCTTGGTGTATACCTGAAGAGTGTGCAAAAGCATTACTACCTACAATAGCTTTATTAGCAGATATTGGCATATTACAAATTTGACTAATAATTTTGCTAGTACGATATATTTCATTTGTCTTAATATTAGTATGTACATTTAACTCTTTTTTTTTTAAATTAATAGCCATGATAATTTCTTCCAAAGCAGCATTTCCAGCTCTTTCTCCAATCCCGTTCATTGTTCCTTCTATTTGACGTGCTCCAAATAAGATAGCAGAAATAGAGTTTCCTACAGCCATCCCTAAATCGTCATGACAATGTACAGAAATAACCGCTTTATCAATATTGGGTACTTTTTGATACAATAACTTGATAATTTTTCCAAATTGATTTGGAAGAGTATAACCAACTGTATCAGGAATATTAATTGTCGTGGCTCCTGCAGTAATTGCACACTCAACAATTTTACATAAATTATCTATAGGAGTACGCCCTGCATCTTCACATGAAAATTCAATATCATTAGTATAACGTTGAGCTCTTTTAATTGATCGTACTGCCATAGATATAATTTCATCAAAACTTTTTTTTAATTTTGAAGAAATATGTAAAGTAGAAGTACCTAAAAAAATATGAATTCTAAAATCTTTTAAAACAGACATAGCATCTGCAGCAACATCAATATCTTGATCTACACAACGTGCTAAGCTACAAATTGTAGTATTTTTAATAACTTTAGAAATTTCACGAACAGAATTAAAATCTCCAGGAGAAGAAATTGGAAAACCAACTTCCATAATATCGATGTTCATTCTTTCTAAAGCAAGTGCAATCTGCAATTTTTCTTTTACACTTAAACTTGCTTGTAAAGCTTGTTCCCCATCTCTTAATGAAGTATCGAAAATAATAATTCTTTCACTCATATTATATTCCTATATTAACACATTGAATACTTTAAATACTTTTAAAACCATTGTGAATATCAAAAATATATTATTAAATTTCTATATTAATGATTTTAACATTCCTCATTAATATATGTTATGATCTTTTTTTTGTATTCGATGTAATTTTATAACTAAAGTATTTGGAATTTTTTGATTTATTTGAACATTAAAAATTTTTGGTGTAATTTTTATATATTTTTCAATCACAAAAAATAATTCTTTTTTCAAATTTACAAAATATTTACAGTAATTAATATTATTTGTATTATTTTTAATAATAATTTGTAGTCTTTTTTTAGCTATTTGGGCTGTGTTTTTTTTTCGAGATAAAAAAAACTCTAAAAATGACATTATCTATCTCCAAAAGAACCTTGAAAAAAAACCCATTTTTTTTTCTTTAAGAAATCTAAAATCACACTTTTTCCCTAATAATCTATAAACAGTATCAAAATATGTTTTTCCTGCTATAGAAGAACGATTTAGTATAATTGATTCTCCTTTATTAGATGCCTGCAATACAGCAGTATCTTCTGGTATTACACCAATAATCGGTATTTGTAAAACTTCTTCAACATCTTTCATGCTTAACATGTCCCCTTGTTTTACACGAATTGGATTATATCGAGTTAATAATAAATATTCTTTTATAGGTAATTGATTTTTTTGAAACCTTTGACATGCAGAAGAAATCATTCCTAAAATCCTATCAGCATCTCGAACCGAAGATACTTCCGGGTTTGCAATAACAATAGCTTCATCTGCAAAATACATTGATAATATTGCTCCTGTTTCAATACCTGCGGGAGAATCACAAATAATAAATTCAAATTGCATTTCTAATAATTTTTGTAAAATACTCTTAATACCATCTTTAGTTAAAGAATCTTTATTTCTTGTTTGTGAAGCAGGTAAAATAAACAAATGATCTGTATATTTATCTTTTATCATCGCTTGATGAATAGTAGCATCACCTTCAATCACATTAATAAAATCATATACTACTTTTCTTTCGCAGCCCATAACTAAATCTAAATTACGTAATCCAATGTCAAAATCAATCACTATAGTTTTATAACCTAATTGAGAAAGACCTGTTGCAATTGCTGCACTAGAAGTAGTTTTTCCTACCCCTCCTTTCCCTGAAGTAACAACAATAATACGAGCCATATATCTATTCCATTTTTTATAATAATTTTACAATAATGGATAAATAAATAAAATATTATTTTTTAAATAAATATGTACCCCTTTACCTAAAAAATGAATTGGTATTTGGTCACTTAATAAATATTCTCCTGCAATAGAAATTAATTCAGCAAAACATTTCGTACAAAAAATATTCCTAGTAATATCTCCATTCATTCCAGCAAGTACACGACCTCTCATAATTCCATAAATATGAATATCTCCATCAGCAATTAATTCTGCTCCAGCACTGACATTATTAGTAATAATTAAATCTTTTGAATGAACAAATATTTTTTGTCCAGATCGAACAGGATGAGTAATTATTTTTGGTTGATTATAATACCGATTCTCAGAATAATTTTTTTTTTTTAAAACATTCATGATATTAAAAATATTTTTACCTTCAGAAAAAATAGGCAATCCTGATCGTAAAATATCTTTCTGAAAATTACGATGAAAATCTTTAGTAATACCAACAATATGTAAACCAGTAGAAATAATTGCATTGTAAATATTATTCCAATTTATTAAATGAGGTAAATAAGATATATTAATTACAATAGGGGTATTTTTTAAAAAAATAGGATATTTTTTTATTTTCTTTAATATATAATTTTTAATTACTTCTGCAGTATAGTTTTTTATATAAAGTACCAATAATGTAAAAATATTTCCTTTAAATTCAATCGGACGAATTTTTAACATATTTTATACATCTATTTAAAATTTATATTAAGATATTGTAAAATATAAAATGTATACATAATACATTATTAAATAATAATATGTTATTTAATAATAAGATTACTATATTGTATTATTAATTAATTATTTGTGTTGAACAAAGGTGATATACATTGTCTCTTTGTGATGAAAGTCAAGTCATCATTAAAAATAAAAAAATCTTTACTAATCAAAATATTTTATTTTCTGGAAATGTTCAAGATGAAATTTTTTTATTTTTTAAGAATGTAAAAAATAAATTACATATACGACAAATACATAATGAAAATATACTAAAAAGTTTTCCAAAAAAAAATATTTGTTTTAGAATTTTACCAAAAAAAGAATTTATATCAAATTGTACTACGTTAATATTTTTTTGGATGAGAAATAAAATTGAATCTAAATTCCAACTAACGTACTTGATATCTATTATGAATATTAATCAAAAAATATTTATTGTTGGAAGAAAAAAATTCGGAATTAAAAGTATAGTCAAATTTCTAAAAAACTGGATAGTATGTAAAAAAATAGATTATAGAAAAAAATGTATTTTATATTATGGAATAAATACCACAAGTAAAGTTTTTGTATTTAAAAAATTTATTAAACAATATAGTATTAATAATATAAAAATTACTACACTACCTGGAGTATTTGATTATAAAGGAATTGATAAAGGAAGTTTATTAATGATTTCTACTTTTCAAAAAAGTAATATTATAGGAAATGTATTAGAAATTGGTTCGGGATCAGGAATTTTATCAATTATATTAAAAAAAATATTTCCAAAAACCCAAATTACACTTATTGATAATAATAGTACTGCTATTTTATGCAGTAAATATAATTTAAAAAATAATAAAATAAATGGAGCTGTTTTATACAGTAATATATATTCTAAAATAAAAAAAAAATTTCATTTAATTATTTCAAATCCACCAACACATTACGGTATACATAATAACAATTCTATTATTTATAAAATTATTAAAAATGCAAAAAAATTTTTATATAAAAACGGAAAAATAAGAATTGTAGTACATTCATATATATCTTGTAAAAATTTATTAAAAAATATTTTTGGAAATTATAAAATTATAAAAAATGACAATCACTTTAATATATATGAATCTATATTTATTACATAAAAGTAGGATATTTTATTACCCAGAGCGGGAATCGAACCCGCAAAGCTGTTAAGCCGAGGGATTTTAAGTCCCTTGTGTTTACCTATTTCACCATCCGGGCATATATTTTAAAGGCGCGTTCTGGAATTGAACCAGATTATACGGATTTGCAATCCGCCACATAACCAATCTGTCAACGCGCCAGAAATAAATACTATATACTATTTTAAACAATATTGAAGATATTGTCCAATTATATTTTTATAATCGATATCAAATAAAATTTTATTTTCAGTTTGTGTTTTAATTACTTTACATGTAATAACAATTGTACTACAATAGTTTTCAATAGATTTAAAAGAAAATTTTAAAATCTTGGAGGGGTGGCCGAGTGGTTTAAGGCAGCGGTCTTGAAAACCGCCGATAAGTTATACTTATCCGAGAGTTCGAATCTCTCCTCCTCCGAAAAAAAGAACTAATAGAAATATTCTAATATTTCTAAAATCTAAAACACCTTCAACTAATTTTTTAAGATTCGTGTTGATAATTTATCTATTTCTGGTTATTATCTTAACAATCTTCAAAATTTTATAAGAATTTTTCATACATATCAATATTTCACAATAAAATATTTTAAAATATTCAAAATACTTGATTACTTTTTTAAAGAAATAATAACTTTCTATAAAAAATATAAACATCTACAATCTTAAAATAGTATATAAAAAATCCTTTGTATTTATACAGTACCGAATATATTGAAAATAACATTTTATTAATCAATATGAAAAATAAAAAATGTTTTTGTATAACTAACACTCAAAATTATTTTTTATATTTATACAAACACAATATTCAATTAATATAATCACATTAAAATACTTTAAAAAATTTACAAAATTTTTTAAAAATATTTCTTTTAGTCTTGAATAATAGAAAATCAGATTTCAGAACACTACAAATAAGTTATTAATTTAATAAAGGATATATTTATGAATGTATTTAGTAATATTAATTCAATTATATCGTATAATGTAATTAATCGTAATAATAGCTATATTAATATAAATCAAAAAAATAATTTGGAAAATAAATTTTTAGAAATTTTAAAAGCTACAATGAATAATGATAATGTGCATATCAAAAAGAATAATCATTATTCTAACTCAATTAATTCAAATAATAGTAATAAAAATATAAATAACATCAATAATAATATAGAAGACTCTATACAAAAGATAAACAACAATAACTTCTTAAATATATCTTCATTAATAGGTCATAATGTTTTAATTTCAGGTTCAAAAATTATCCATATTGAAAATAAAGATATCATATATGGATATTTTCTACCACAAGATACTACATTCACGTTTATTAAAATTAAGGATATGCACAATAATTTAATATTTTCACATAAAATTAACAATCAAAAATCTGGAAATTATTTATATTATTGGAATGGTAAAATTGATGATAAGAACGTAGTCAGTACTGGAGTATATAATCTTTCAATTCTTGCTAATAATAACATTCATTCATTTGATATAGAACCATTCGTACATGGTATCATCAAAGGAATTGAAAAAATTTCTGAATCTGGAAAATATATAGTCAACCTAGGATTAATGGGAACTGTAAAATTAGAAGATGTTAAAAGAATTTTTTAAAATATTAGATATCAACATATCAGATAATCATTTATAATATTATTATAATAATAACGCATATTATTGCAAATAATTATTATACTACACAATAATATATCATTCTTTTTACTTTCAAAAAATAAATATCAATAAATATATTTATTTAAATATTTTCAAATTTTTCAAAATACCAATCTATTATAAAATATTTATAAATATTTATCTAGTTATAAATAATAAAATTATTTTTATAAAAACGTATATTATCAATAATATAATATATTTGACTATAAAATATTTTCAATAAAACGTAAAAATTTGTATATTACTAAATATAAAAATTCTATACATATCATATACTATAATATAGCATGTAAAGTTTCTAATGTGTTCAACATTTAAAAATATTTTCATGTTTTTAGTTAGTATTTTTAATAAATACTATAACTATTTAGTAACCTGCCATTCTCCCTCCATATCATCTTGATATAATTCATAAAATAATAAGATATGGTTCATTCATTAGAATGAATCAACCATATATTACAATCAAAACACTTTCTATTGCATCTAAAAATATACCAACTGTTTTGAAAATTTTAATGTTTCGGGATATCTCATAAAATATTAATCTAACAATATAAAAACTATAATGTTAACAAAAAGTATTCATCGTGTTATATATTAAAAAATAAAAAATAGATATTATATTGTTTTTTAACAATAAAAACAATTTACTTCATAAAATGTTCTTCATAAATAAATTGATAAAGAATCATAATATAAAATACGTATTTCCAAAAAATGTATGTTTTCCAGAAATATCATAATGAATATTTATATCATTAAAAGATATATATCATCATAACATTATTACAAAACAGTTCATCATCATTGCTTTAATAATAACACATATCATACTAAAATATAAAAATGATCAAAAAATTTAAAAAGGATTTTAAATAATGCATAAAAATCTCCAAAAATGGAAAAATAATTAATAATAAAAAATGAAATTGATTCTATCACAATCTCTAAATCTCTAAATCTCTAAATCTCTAAATATCTAAATAAATATTTTATATAATGTTAAAATATCATTGTATATATAACAATAAAAACAATCTTGATAATACCAAAAATTTTTATTATTTATACTACACTAAAAATACGATTCCATTCCTCAATATAAAACTATATACTGAAAAAAAGATGTAATTCTTGAAAAAATAATTATTAATATCTTATTATCAAAATAAGTATTTAAATAATAAGTTATTATATAATAAATACATTTTTACATAAACATTTTTTTTTAATTAACTTACCAATAAGAATAGTATAAAAATATTTCATTAGTATAGATTTATCATACCATAAATAAAAATAAAAAATAAATAATAATATATGATAATATTATCATGTACAGCTTAACAAATAAAGATAAAATATACATATGTTTATTAAAAAAATTCAATATCATTCCAAAAATCAAAGAATAGATAATTTTATACGTTCTAATTTTTATAGAACACCAAAAAGTTTACTTTATAAAATGATTCGTCTCGGAAAAATTAAAATCAATCAAAGAAAAATTACACCCTGTTATAAATTACAATTAGGAGATATCTTACAAATTTCTAACATATATTTACAAGAAAAAAAAAGTAAAACATTATTTTTAAATAAAGAATTTAAAAAAAAATTATTATCATGTATTTTATATGAAGATAAATATTTATTAATTATTAATAAACCTTCTGGCATTGCAGTACATGGAGGTAGTGGTCTAAAATTCGGAATTATAGAAGGATTAAGAATATTAAATCCTCAAGATAAATACTTAGAATTAGTACATCGTTTAGATCGAAATACTTCCGGAGTACTAATAATAGCAAAAAAAAAATCTTCTTTAAAAAATTTACACGAACAATTTCGAATGCAAAAAATCCAAAAAAAATATCTTGCTTTGACACATGGAGTATTTTTAAAAAATAAAATTATTGTTTCTCAACCTTTAGTAAAAAAAAAATTACAAAATGGAAAAAAAATAGTTACAATCAATCAAAATGGGAAAAAATCAATTAGTATTTTTAAAGTCAAAAAAAAATTTGATTATACTACTTTAGTATCCATTACCCCAAAGACTGGAAGAACACATCAAATTCGAGTACATTCTGCATACATTGGATACCCCATTATTTTTGATCATGATTATGGAAATAAAATTTTAGATAAAAAAATACAAAAAGATAATATTTTACAAAAAATATTATTACATGCAAAAAAAATTACTTTTAATCATCCAAATAACCATAAAAAAATCACTATATTTGCACCTTTAGAAAAAAGATTTCAAGAATATTTAAAAATATTATAAAATATAAAGATATCTCAATTGCTATTGTATTGTTATAATATATATATGATTATTAATTTAGTACATTACTGCTCCATGCTTAATACATAAGGAAAATTTATATGGCTGTTCAAAAAAGTAAACCTACAAGATCTAAAAGAGGAATGCGAAGATCTCATAATCAATTAAGAACTCCAACATTATCAGTAGATAAATTTAGTAAAGAAATTCATTTACGACATTGTATAACAAGCAAAAAATTTTATAAAGGAAAAAAAATTTTAATCAAAAAAAAATAACTATCTCTAATATATTTAGATCAATCGAAAATATATAAAAATATTTATTGATATTCATTGATATATAATATTTATATGAATAATCAACATTATACTATTTTAAAAATATTACAAGAATTTCATGATCAATATGGCAATGATTTTTCCGGGTCAAAATTATCAAAATGTTTTTGCATTACTATTGCTGTCTAAAAAAAATAGAATTATAAAAAAAACTTTTTTAGAAGCTTCAGAATATTTAAATGAAAATATTTGGAAATATATAGAAAAACCAAATCATTTTTTTCAAAAAAATAAATATATACAACCATTTATACTAACAGCTTCTGTTTCTATATACCGGTTGTGGAAACAATTAGGAGGTATTAATCCCATTATTGCTGCAGGACATAGTTTAGGAGAATATTCTGCATTAGTATGTAGTAATGCAATAAAATTTTCAGATGCCATACAATTGGTAAAAAAAAGAGAAATATTAATGCACAATATTATTCAAAATCAGTCAGTACAAATGAAAGCAATTATTGGACTGCAAAAAAGTACTATTTTAAAAATATGTAAAAAAAATTCACTGCGTAATATTGTTAATATTGCCAGTATTAATCCTTGTAAGCAAATTATTATATCAGGGCACAAAGAAGCTGTCGAAAAAACAAGTATTGAATGTAAAAATCAAGGAGCAAAAAAAATTATTACACTCACACTAAATCTTGCTACACATTGTAGTATTATGAAAAAAATCAAAAGACCATTACTCAAAAAAATAAAAAAAATTTCTATTAAAAGTACTGATTATTGCATCATTAATAGTATTACTGTAACACCACAACATTCTAAACATACTATTCGAAATTCTTTAATTAAACAACTATATAAACCAGTGCTATGGGAAAAAACTATGAATTTCATTAAAAAAAAATCTTCTTTAATATTAGAAGTTGGTACAAGTAATATTTTAACAACATTAAATAAACAATTTCCTGAATTAAAATCAATTGCAATCAACAAATTACATAATATACAGAAAGCATTCAATTTATTAAAAAAGGTATTATGAACAAAAAAAAAAAAATTGTTTTTATCACTGGAGCAAATAGAGGAATTGGAAAAGCCATTGCACAAAAACTTTCTAATAATAATATGTTCGTAATTGGAAGCTCAACAACTAAACAAGGAAAAAACATTATTAATCAAACATTAGAAAAAAATGGAATAGGTATTGTTTTAAATATAAAAAACATATATGAAACGTTAATTTGTATTAAAAAAATTCATAAAAAATTTGGAAATATCGACATATTAATTAATAATGCTGTTATTTATCATGATAAATTATTCATTAACATGAACTATAAAGAATGGTATGATACTGTTATCACAAATCTAAATTATATATTTTATGTATCCAAATTAGTTGTTAAGTCTATGATAAAAAAAAAATTTGGAAGAATAATTACTATTGGATCCGTGATAGGTAATATTGGCAATATTGGTCAAATTAACTATTCAACATTTAAATCAGCAATAATAGGATTTAATAAAACATTAGCATTAGAAGTTGCCAAGCAAGGTATTACAGCAAATATTATTGCACCTGGTATTATAAATACAGATATGACAAAATATCTTACAAAAAAACAAAAAAAAAAATTTTTATCTAAAATTCCATTAAAAAAATTTGGATCTCCAGAAGATATTGCTTCCGCTGTATTATTTTTATCTTCTAATTCTGCATCATATATTACCGGTCAAACTATTCATATTAATGGCGGAATGTATATGAATTAAATAATTTTTAATATATTATTATTAATATACATAATATATTATACCATATAACATATTTTAAAAATATAAGATCACTATGCAAAATATAAAGCAAAAAATAAAAAAAATTATTTCTAAAATTATAGAAACTAAAGATAAAAAAATTACTAGCAAAACTCATTTAATTCATGATTTAAAAATTGATTCTTTAGATATTATTGAAATGATTATGGCAATAGAAGAAAAATTTAATATAGAAATACCAGATGAAGAAATTGAGAATTTTCAAACAATACAATCAATTATTGAATATATCCAAAAACATACAAAATAAAAAATTATCACCTAAAATAATGAATATAAAAAATCATCAATTTATTGTTGTAGAAGGAATAGATGGATCTGGTAAAACAAATGCTTGTAATGTAATTCAAAAAATATTAAAAAAATATAATATTAAAACTATTATGGTTAGAGAACCAGGAGGTACACCAATTGCAGAAAATATAAGGAACATCATTAAAAAAAAACATAAATATGAAAATATACATAAAAAAACAATTCTTTTACTTATGTACGCTGCTAGAATGCAATTAATAGAAAATATTATTCAACCATCACTAAAAAATAACATCTGGGTCATATCTGATAGACACGATCTATCTTCATATGCATATCAAGGAGGTGGTTTTAAAATTAACAATACACTACTGACTATGTTAAGAAAAAACATATTAGGTTCTTTACGTCCTGATTTAACTATATATTTAGATGTATTACCTGGTGTTGCCATACAAAGAATTTTATCAAGAAAAAAAACCGATTATTTTGAAAACAAAAAATTAAATTTTTTTATTCGAACCCGAAACTTTTATTTAAAATGGATACATAAAAATAATAAAAAAATTTTTATTAATGCTAATTTAAAAAAAAATATTGTTCATCAAGATATAGAAAATAAATTTATACAATGGATAGAAAAAAATATATGATACAATATCCATGGTTAATAAAAATATATCAAAAAATTATTACAAATTATCAAAATAACAATTTACATCATGCAATTATACTTGAATCACATAGTATTAATAATATTTCTAAATTAATTTGGACTATTATTAAGTGGATATTTTGTAATTCTCCCATTGGCATGAAAAATTGTTACAAATGTAAAAATTGTATTTTAACAAATACTAAAAAACATCCAGATCTTTACATTTTATTTCCAAAAAAAAAAAAACAATATATATCCACTGAAAATATTCGAAATATTTTACAAAAAATTCAAAATACACCACAACAAAATAAAATAAAAATTATTTGGATTCCGGACTATAGTACATTAACAATTTTTGGAATTAACATACTTTTAAAAGTAATAGAAGAACCGCCTAAAAATACATTCTTTTTTCTTGGTAATAAAAAAACAAACACAATACATGCTACTTTTAAAAGTAGATTATTACGATATCAAACTCCTATACCTAATGAAAAAGATGGATTGGCATGGTTAAAAAAATATACTCAAGCAAAAAAAATAGAATGTTTAATTGCTTTACGTTGTAATCATCATAATCCCGAATTAGCAAAAAAGTTTTTATACAAAAATATATGGTCATTAAGAAATCACTTATATTATAATATTTCTAAAATTATTGAGAAAAAAAATTTTTTAGTATTATTACCAATTTTAAATAACAACAAAATATGTACAAAAATATACTGGATTATTATTTTACTTTTGGATAGTTTAAAATTTAAAAATAATTTTTTTTCATTATTGGTTAATATAGATTATATTCCACTCATTCAAAAAATATCAAAACAATATTCACATAAAAATTTATATATTCTTTTAAAAACATGGCAAAAATGTCGATACCAATTAATAAATATTAAAAATATTAATCAAGAAATATTATTATTAAAACAATTAATAAAATGGAAAATATTTTAGTATTTTATACAATATTAAATATCAAAAGAGAATATTTATATGTATCTTATTGATTCTCATTGCCATTTAAACCTTGTGCAAAAAAAAAATTCATTTGAAAATATTACTCATATTTTAAATAATGCACATCAAAAAAATATTAAATTAATTTTAACGGTTTCCACATCTATTCAAGATTATAAACAATCTATTCAATTATTTAAAAGATATCCCAATATTTTATATAGCTGTGGTATTCATCCATTAAATTCCGAAATTATGATAATCAATAATATTGATTTATTAGAAAAAAAGATTTTAAATAACAAAAAAATTATTGCATTAGGTGAAACTGGTATAGATTTTCATTATTCTAAAAAACACAAAAAACAACAAATTTATTTTTTTGAAAAACATTTAGAATTCGGTCAAAAATACAAAAAACCAATTATTATACATACTAGAAATGCAGAATCTGATACTATCAATATTTTATCCAAGAAATATTTTCAATCATGTACTGGTATTATTCATTCCTTTACAGGAAGTATAGATATGATAAGAAAATTATTAAATTTAAATTTTTATATTTCATTTTCTGGAATTATTACTTTTAAAAATGCTCAATATATGAATAAGATTATACAATATGTTCCAATGAATCGCATGCTCATTGAAACAGATTCTCCATATTTATCTCCAACACCCTATCGCGGAAAATGCAATCAACCATCTTATATATTTTACATTGCAAAATACATTGCAGAATTAAAAAAAATTAGTATATTGGATTTGTCAAAAAGAATTAAAAAAAATTTTTATACATTATTTGATTTATAAAAATAATAAAAAATATTTAGGAAATTTATTAAATGTTCAAAAACATGTTTGCAAATTTACAAAAGTTAGGAAAATCATTAATGTTACCAGTATCAGTATTACCAATAGCTGGTATTTTATTAGGAATTGGATCTGCACATTTTATCACTATTCCTGTTACTATTTCAAATATTATGGCAGCAGCTGGAGGATCTGTATTTAAAAATATACCATTAATTTTTGCAATAGGTATTGCATTGGGATTTACAAACAATGATGGTTCAGCTGCATTAGCTGCAGTAATTTGCCATAATATTATGATACAAACAACATCCATTATTATTCCTATGGTATTAAAAAATCATTTTTATCATTATCATCAAAGTTTTTGTGATCTTGGAGTATTAGGAGGGATTATTTCTGGTAGTATTACAGCATATTTGTTTAATCAATTTTCTAAAATTGAATTACCAGAATATTTAGGTTTTTTTTCTGGAAAAAGATTTATACCAATTATTTCTGGACTCTGTGCAATCATTTTCGGATGTTTATTATCTTTTGTATGGCCGCCTATTAGCCATATGATACAAATATTTTCACAATGGGCTGCTTACCAAAATCCTATTCTTGCATTTGGAATATATGGTTTTGTAGAACGTGCATTAATACCTTTGGGTTTACATCATATATGGAATGTTCCATTTCAAATGCAAATAGGAGAATATAAAAATTCATTAGGTCAGATTTTTCATGGAGATATTGCTAGATATATGGCAGGTGACCGTACTGCTGGAAAATTAGCAGGGGGATTTTTATTTAAAATGTATGGTCTTCCTGGAGCAGCAATGGCTATTTGGCATTGTGCTTATAAAAAAAATAGAGCAAAAATTGGTGGAATGATGATTTCTGCTGCTTTAACAGCCTTTCTAACAGGTATTACAGAACCAATTGAATTTTCATTTTTATTAACTGCACCTATATTATATTTTATACATGCTATATTAGCAGGAATAGCGTTTCCTATATGTATATTATTAAATATGCATGCTGGAACTAGTTTTTCACATGGTTTAATTGATTTTATAATATTAGGTATTAATGGACATTCTATATGGATGTTTCCAATTATAGGAATTATATATGGATTTATATATTACATTATATTTTACTTTTTTATTAAATTTTTCGATTTAATGACCCCGGGTAGAGAAAAAATTCCAAAAAGTACTATATATAAAAATTCAAAAAAAATCATACCATTATTAATTGAATCTTTTGGAGGAATAAAAAATATTGTTCATTTAGATGCTTGTATTACAAGAATTCGTATTACTGTGAAAGATATTAAAAAAGTCAACAAAATAAAAATTAATATTTTAGGTGCCTCTGGAGTAATTATTTCTGGTTTAGGAGTACAAGTGGTTTTTGGAACAAAATCAGAAAATATAAAAAATAAAATACAAAATTACATAAAAAATACTAATAAAAAGTATTAATAATGATTTAAAAGAAAATAAATTTGTAATACTACTATCTCCTAATAAAATAGTAGTATTAATTTTTTCTAAAAAAAGTATACTACACCCATTTGAAAAAGATTCTTTATATGAGTTAAATTTAACAAATTTATATTTTTATTTTCTAGAAGATCAATTTTGTCATTAAAATATAAAAAAATATTTTTATTGTATAAATATTCAAGTGATAAAGTTAATTTATTATAATAATTTAAAAAATTGATATGATGATCTTTTTTAATCGTTTTTATTAAATCTACATTATAATAAGTTTTTTGAAAAGAAAATTTTTGTAAACAACCTATACTGAAACAAATACGATGTGTAAAATAATATGATAAAAATATATTAATATTCTGATGATTTTTAAATAATATATCTTTATTATATGTATCAACATGAACATCAATCGACTTACTATACAAACTAGCAAAATGCAAATTATGAAAATGATACTTAAACGCTAATCCATATTTTTCTTTTTTGTAATCTACATTTTTACTAAATTGACTATTAATATAATGATTTATATCTGCAGCATACATACCAGCAATACTAATACCAAATTTTTTACAGTCATATCTAATGAAATGACTTAAAATACTTTTATACCAATTATTATATATATCACAATTGGGGTATTGATATTGCAATGCTATAGTTAAATTCTCTATTAATCCAAAAAAATTTGTATTTCGATACGTCATAGAACTTTTAAGATTATAAGTATTATCTTGAGATAATTTTTGAAAATCAAAATCATTATAAAAATTTTTATGAATAAAATGATTCATATCATACATTAAATTATAATCTTGTCCATATTCTATAGTTCCAATTTTTTTCATATAAAAACCTATAATCATTGGGTTTACAGGTTGAATATTTAAATCTTGATATTGAAATTTTAAATTTTTTTGGTGATAATTATATCCTAATGTAAAATAACTCATCGTATTAGAATCAGAATGTAATGTTCCATATAATATCAAATTAAGAAGATTATTATGATTAACATAATCAAAATTATCAATTTTTAAAATATATGCACATTTTTGATTTTTGGCAGTTAACATATGTATTTTATTATTATTACTATACTGATTATCTAATACTGTTGCATGAACAGTACTGATAAAAAAAAATACTGAAAATACCACTATTATAATTTTTTTTATGTTATTCATAATATTCACCTAAAGATGTCAATGATCAAGAAAATTTCATATTGAAATTATATTATATCGTATTTTAATTAAAATAATTTATGCATACTAACAAAAATTATTTTTCACTGTTCTTGGAAATGGCATAATATCTCTAACATTTTTAATGCCAGTGATATACGATATTAATCTTTCAAAACCTAATCCAAAACCGGAATGAGGTACACTACCATATCTACGTAAATCTATATACCATTCATAAGATTTTTTTTGTAAGCCTAATTCTAATAATCTAGATTCTAAAATTTCTTTTCTTTCTTCTCTTTGTGAACCTCCTATAATCTCACCAATATTTGGTAATAATAAATCCATAGCTGCTACTGTTTTTTGATCATCATTTAATCGCATATAAAATGCTTTCAAATTTTTAGGATAATTTTTAATTATAATAGCAGAATGAAAATAATTATCCACAAGATATTTTTCATGTTCAGACAAAAAATCCATTCCAAATTTTACCGTACTCTGAAAATTAACTTTAGCATTTGATAAAATGTTAATAGCATCTACATAGTCAATATGTACAATTTTTAAAGACAAAAATTGTTCTAATCTTTCAAAAATATTTTTATCACATTGATTACATAAAAAATTTAAATCAGAATCACAATTTTTGAGAATATATTTTATAATAAATTTGATAATTTTTTCTGATAATACCGAAATATCTTCAAGAGTAGAAAATGCTTGTTCTATTTCTAACATCCAAAATTCTGATAAATGACGAGTAGTATTAGAATTTTCTGCTCGAAATGTTGGTCCAAAAGTATATACTTTTTTCATAGCACATGCATAAGATTCTAGTGTTAATTGACCTGAAACCGTTAAAAAAGATTCTTTTCCAAAGAAATCTTTTTTAAAATCTACAATTCCATGTTTGTTTTTTGGAATATTATTCATATCTAGTGTTGATACGTGAAACATAGAACCAGCACCTTCTGAATCTAAACTAGTAATGATAGGAGTAGGGATCCAATAATAATTATTTTTATATAAAAAATTATGCATCGCATGAAATACATGGTTTCTAATTCTAGAAATTGTACCAATGAAATTAGTTCTAGGTCTTAAGTGCAGCACTGTTCTTAAATTTTCATAAGTATGTTTTTTAGAAGATATTGGATAATTATTAGGAAAATCTACCCAACCTAGAATTTCTATTTTATAAGTATATATTTCATATTTTTGCTGATTTTTAATGGAAAAAATTAATTTACCTTCAATTACTATAGAACAACCTACTGTTAATTTTAAAACTTCCGAATAGTTTACAATATTTTTTTTAATAATAACTTGTATTGGATTAATATGAGAACCATCATAAATATCAATAAATGAAATACCAGAATTTGAATGTCTACGATTACGTATCCAACCAAACATTTTAATATTAGTATTAATTGTAATATTATTGTTATATATTTCATTAATTGAAACTACTTTCATGTTATCATAATACCTTTATGTAAATTAAAAAATCATTATATTAATAATATTACATTATAACATAATTATCAAAATTATTAATCAAAATATAACATAATATGTTATATATTTTCAATATATATACAATATATAAAAATTTTCATTAATCATTCTTTTAAATTTATTCATTAATAAAAATGATATCATAAATATTTTAAAAATAACAAAGAATTTATTATAATCAAAAATGAAAAAATATAAATAATATTTTATATGATATTTTAAAGAACAATATTATTATGATATTAAAGTTTTTGACAAGTTTCAGAACAATAACCTTGATATTTATTATAACAAAATCTACATTGAATAAAAAGATCATGGCAATAATCATTTTTACAATTAATATAATTGTCACAAAAAGTGCCACATATTTTACAATGAGATAAAACATGATGAGAAATATTTTCAGTCATTCTATAATCAAAAACAAAAATTTTTCCTTCAAAATATATTAAAAAATTATTTTTTTTTGCTTGATAAACATAATTTAAAATTCCTCCTTCAATATGATAAACATTTTTAAAACTATAATGTTTCAATAATGCTGTTGCTTTTTCACACCTTATACCTCCCGTACAATACATAACAATATTCTTATTTCTATAATTTTCTAAAAATGAGACAAGAATTTTTAATTGATCTCGAAATTTTGAACCTGGTATGTGTATTGCATTTTTAAAATGACCAATGACATATTCATAATCATTTCTCATATCAACAAAAATTGTATTTTTATCATTCAACATACTATTTACTTCTTTAGGTTTTACATAAATTCCAGTATTTTGGAAATTAATATTATTTTCTAATAAACCATCAGAAATAATTTTCTTACGTACTTTTACTTGTAAAAACCAAAAAGATTTATTTTTATTTAAAGATTTATTTAATCGAATATTGTTTAAATTTTCATTTATTGTATATAATTTCTTTTTAAAAAAATTATATAATTTAGAAAAAACACTAATTTGTGCATTAATTCCTTCTGTAGAAATATAAATTCTTCCAAATATTCTGAGCTTATAAAAAATAATATAAATTTTATTTCTGAACTCTAAAGGATTGATAATATTAAAATACTTATAAAAAGAAACTGTAATTCTATTTTCAGAATTCTTTAACATACGTAATTTTAATTTTTTTTTGGAATATATATTATATAATTTTTTCATATATACCTTATTCAAATAATATTAATAAAATATTTTAATAAAAATTATATTTTATCAATACAAAAATATTTACTATGATGATTGAATCAATTAAAATATATATTTTTTTTATTTACCATACTATTTCTTTTTAATAACAATAATTTCAATTCTTCTTTTTTTATATTAATTATTTTTTTATTATCTTGAGAAAGAAAATTGTTATTTTCTAATAAAGTTTTTAATTTATAAATTTTTTTATCTAAATCTAAAATTTTTTTATTTAATTGAAAAATTTTTACTTTTTTATTAACAAAATCATCTAAAATAATAGAAACTTTTATATTATGTATATTTTTACTAAAAATAGCATTTTTAATAACATGTTTTTTATTTAAAATAAAAATACTTTTTAAAAAAACTATTTTTTTTAAAATATTTTCGTAAAATAAAAAAATGTTTTTATATTCCAAACACAAATTTTCAATAGATATAGATACTAAATCAGTATAATGAATATTTAATTGAATGCGTGTTGTACGTATAAAAATAACAATATCTTGAATCAAATTCATAATTTTAATACTATCATTATTCAAATAATTATATTTTACTTTCGGAAATGTTCGTAACATAATTGTTTGATCATCAATATTCAAAAAATTTTTAATATTTTTCCAAAGATGTTCTGTAATAAATGGAATAATTGGATGTAATAGTCTTAAAATATTCTCAAAAACATATATTAAAATATATTTAGTATGCAGTACAATATTATCGTTATATTTTGTAAAAATAATTTTTACAATTTCTAAATACCAATTACAAAATTTATTCCAAAAAAAATCATATATACTATGTGTAGCAATATCAAAACGATATGTATCCAATGCATTACGAAAAATTTTAATAGTTTCATTTAATTCTGCAAGAATCCAGATATTAAAAAAAAAATCGCATTTTTTATTTTCAATTTTTCTGATATCTTCTATTTTAGTATTCAACATGATAAACCGACAAGCATTCCAAATTTTATTACAAAATTTTTTATATCCTTGTAGTTGTTTTAAATCCCAATGCAAACTACGATTGATAGAAGATAAAGACGCAAAAGAAAAACGCAAAACATCTGCACCAAAACTTTGTATTCCATTAGGAAACTTTTTTTTTGTTATATCATCAATGCTAATATGAAGTTTTTCATAAACATGATCACTTTTTCTTTTTTTTAATAATGCTGACAAACTAATTCCATCAATAATATCTATAGGATCTACTACGTTACCTTTAGATTTAGACATTTTATAACCTAATTCATCCTTAATTAATCCAGTAATATATATATTTTTAAATGGTATTTGTGAATATCCACAATGATCTTTAATTACATACATAGTCATCATAATCATTCTAGCGATCCAAAAAAAAATAATATCAAAACCGCTCACAACCACTGTTGTAGGATGAAACATATTTAATAAATTATTTTCATGAGGCCAATCCAATGATAAAAAAGTCCATAAACTAGCAGAAAACCATGTATCTAAAACATCTTTTTCTTGAATTAACATTATTTCTTTTTGAAGAGAATATTTTTTTCGAATATTTTTTTCATTCTCTCCAACATATATATTGCCTTTATTATCATACCATGCTGGAATTTTATGTCCCCACCACAATTGACGAGAAATACACCAGTCTTGAATATTACGCATCCAAGATAAATACATATTTTTGTATTGTTTTGGATAAAATTGAATTTTATCGTCTAAAATAGTTTTTATTGCTTGTTGGGATAATAAAGAGGTTCGTAAATACCACTGATCTGTTAATAACAATTCAATTTGCGAATTACTTCTATCGCCATATAAAATTGTAATTTTTTCTTTTTTAATACAATCAATCAATTTCTGCTCTTTTAGTATATTAATAATTTCTTTTCTGGCCTGTAATTTTTCTAACCCTTTTAAATATTTAGGAACTGTTTTTTCGTAAATATCTATAATATTCCCTAACACATCATATATTTCAAGGTGATTACAAATTTTTCCACTATTTGTAAAAATATTAATAATAGGTAATTTATTTTTTAAAGCAACATGATAGTCATTGAAATCATGTGCTGGAGTAATTTTTACACATCCTGTTCCTTTTTTCATATCAACAAAAGCATCAGAAATAATCGGTATACATCTATTTATAATAGGTACAATGACAAATTTTCCTAATAAATATTTATAACGTACATCATTGGGATTAACAGCAATTGCTGTATCTCCTAATAATGTTTCAGGTCTTGTTGTCGCAACTACTAAATAATTATCCTTACTATGTTGTTTATTTACATCTAAGATATGATATTTGATATACCACATTTTTCCTGTAACTACACGATGTTCAACTTCTAAATCAGAAATGACAGTTTGTAATTTTATATCCCAATTAGATAATTTTTTTTTTCGGTAAATTAAATTATTTTCATACAAATTTATAAAAACTTTTTTTACACCCTGACAAGATAATCTATCTAATGTAAATCTTGTTCTGTCCCAATCAACAGAATTTCCAAGTCTTTTTATTTGAGAGTGAATATTACATGATAAAAGATTTTTCCATTCCCAACATTTTTCAAGAAATTGTTTTTTACTAATATCATGAATATTCTGGTTATTTTCAGATTGTATTTTTTTTAAAATCAGAGTTTGTGTTGCAATGCCTGCATGATCTAACCCCATTTGCCATAAAGTATTATCTCCTTGCATACGATGATATCGAATTAAAATATCCATAATGGTTTGCTGAAATGCATGACCCATATGTAAATTTCCTGTAATATTCGGAGGAGGCATAATAATACAAAAAGTATTACTATTCTTATCATGCGTAGGTTTAAAAAAACCTTTTTTTTCCCAATTTTTGTATATTTTTTCTTCTATATTTTTAGGATTATATATTTTTTCCATATTTTTGTATTGTATAATAAATACTCTTATATAAGTATTCATTTTTTAAATGAATGATTTTACATAAATATATTATAAATATATTTTTTATTAATATTAATTAATATAGTACATAAAAAATTTCAAAAATATTTGGAATATTTATCATCATGCATATATTAATAATATTATATAAATTATTTTATCAAAATGTTTGATTTTAATAAATTTTTCAAAATATATATATCATATCCGTAAAATATTATTAGTATTTCATATTACCTGCAATATATTTATAATAATAATTATTAGTATTTTTTCTAAACCAATCATGATCAATACTAATATTTATATATTATCATAATACACAACGTCTTGTAATAATATTTTATTATTAATATTAATTATCTATATAATTATATGTTTATATTATATTCATCACTTTATTATTAATATCATGTAATATAATTTATAAATGATTGTAACAAAAATAAAATACTATGAATACTTTATATAAAAAAAATTTTTTAAAAATATCTGATTTTAATAAACAAGAAATCTTAAATATTATAATATTGTCCAAAAAATTAAAACAACAAAGAAAAGAAAATACAGAGATAAAATATTTAAAAAATAAAAAATTTGCTTTAATTTTTGAAAAAGAATCAACACGAACTAGGTGTTCTTTTGAAATTGCTGCTTTAGAACAAGGTGCATATACCAGTTATCTATCCCCTGGGAGTATACATTTAGGTTATAAAGAATCTATATTAGATACATTACATTTTCTTGAAAAAATATACGATGGCATTGTATATCGAGGAAATAATCATAATAATTTAAAAAAAATATCGAAAAATTCTAGTATTCCTATTTGGAATGGATTGACAGAAAAACATCACCCTACACAAATATTAGCAGATTTACTTACTATTATAGAATATTCAAAAAAAAGTCTTTTTGAAATCAAATTAGTATATATCGGAGATGCTTCTAATAATATTGCAAATTCTCTTTTAGAAATGGCAATACTTTTTAGTTTACAAATATGCTTTATAGCTCCCAAAGAATTTTGGCCAAAAAATAATAAAATCCAAAAATATGAAAAAAAGTATAATACAAAAAACACTTGTACTGAAAATATTGCAGAAGGTATTAAATATGCAGATTTTATTTATACCGATGTTTGGATTTCACTAGGCGAACCAAAAAAAAACCACAATAAAAAAATTACACTATTAAAAAAATATCAAATAAACCAAAAATTACTAGCATTAACAAATAATTCTGATGTAAAAGTTTTACATTGTTTACCAGCACTACACGATAATCAAACCAATATGGGAAAAGAAATTTCTCAAAAATATAATTTAAAAAATGGAATTGAAATTACTGATATAGTATTCCAAAAAAATAAAAAAATTATTTTCGAACAATCTGAAAATAAAATGCACACTATTAAAGCATTAATGATCTATACTTTAAACAAAAAAGTATTATATTAAAAATATAATAAAAGTTTATTATTATTTTCATTATAACATAATATTTTATGGGAAAAAAAAATATGTATAATATTATTAATACAAAACAATCTCCACAACCTATTGGACCATATGTACAAGGAGTTCAAATAAATAATTTTGTATTTATTTCTGGACAAATACCAATTAATATTAATTCTGAAATTATCTCAAATGATATATCTAAACAAACAGAAAAAAGTTTACAAAATATTAAAAATATTATAGAAAAAGTGGGATTAAAAGTAAATAATATTGTAAAAACAACAATTTTTCTGATTAATTTAAAAGAAATTGATAAAGTAAATTGTGTTTACAAAAATTTCTTTATTCAAAATAATGCAAGGTATCCTGCTAGAACATGTGTAGAGGTTTCTAAATTACCAAAAAATGCTAAAATTGAAATTGAAGCTATAGCAATAAAAAATAATTTGTAATTCTAAAATATGCCACAAAGTGGCATAAAATAAATATTATCATTATTAAATGATAATTACAAGAAAAATTATATTAATAATTTTTAAAAAATTTTTAAAAATTATTGTTATAATATTTTTTACAATAAGTACAAATTCTTTTCAGATTGTAAAAATGAATAAAATTATTTTTTTTGTAAATCATTATTATGTAATCTTATTCTAATAGGTTTATTCAAAATTTTCGTATGTATAAGATTTTTAAATATTGCTTTCGGTAAATGACTTGATAATTCTAAAAAAGAATATTTAGGAAAAATTTTTACAGTCCCAATATTATTACTATTAATATCTCCTTCATTAGAAATAGCACCGACGATATGTCTTATTTCTACACCATCATTATATCCAACTTCAATACGGTACATATTCATTGGTATTTTTTTTTTATTAAATTTTTTGAAAATATTATTTTTTTTAGTATAACTATTTTTTATATTTTGATTAAAAAATATTTTTTTATTTTTCACATATTCATAATCATTTTTTTTTTTTATCAATTTTTTTTCTGAAATAATTAATGGACGTTCTCCTTGTGCCATTTTTAGTAATGCTGCAGCTAATAATTCCAATTGAAAATCATGATGTAAATTAATTTGATTTAATAATTTACAATACTGATTTATATCTTTACTATGAATTTCTTTAATAAGTTTTTTTTTAAAATGATCTAATCTATATTGACTGAGTAATTTAATATTTGGTAATTCTACTGGAACAATAGGTTGTTTCACAATACGTTCAATATTTTTTAATAAACGCCATTCCCTGTTTTCAACAAACAATAAAGCACGACCAGTACGTCCAGCACGACCAGTACGTCCAATTCTATGAATATATGATTCTACATCCATAGGAATATCATAATTAATAACTAAATTAATTCTATCAACATCTAATCCTCTAGCAGCAACATCTGTTGCAATTAAAATATCTAAACGACCATCTTTTAATTTTTCTAATGTTTTTTCTCTAAGATTTTGATTCATATCCCCATTTAATGCAGAACTATTATATCCATTTCTTTCTAGAATTTCTGCAACTTCTAAAGTTGCATGTTTTGTACGAACAAAAATAATTGTTGCAGAATATTTTTCTAACTCTAAAAATTTAATTAATCCATCAGTTTTTCTACCATTGACCATCCAATATCTTTGTTGAATATTTGGACGAGTTGTAACATTGGATTGAATTTTAATCACTTGAGGAGTAACCATAAATTTTTTAGCAATGTTACTAATAATATTAGGCATTGTAGCTGAAAATAGCGCTGTTTGATGTTTTTTAGGTATCTGTGATAAAATATTTTCAACATCTTCTATAAAACCCATTCTTAACATTTCATCAGCTTCATCTAAAACTAATGTTTTTAAATTAATTAAATTCAGTGTTTTTCTCTTTAAATGATCTAATAACCTACCTGGTGTTCCAATAATAATTTGAGGACCTTGTCGCAATATTTTTAATTGTATTTCGTATCTTTGTCCTCCATATAACGGTAAAACTTTAATATTTTTAATATACTTCGAAAAATCTGCAAATGCTTTTGATACTTGTATTGCTAATTCCCTTGTCGGAGTTAATACTAAAACTTGGGGGTATCGTAAATTAATAATAATATTATTTAATAATGGCAATGCAAAAGCAGCAGTTTTTCCACTTCCAGTTTGTGCCATTCCTAAGACATCTTTTCCAGATAATAAATATGGAATACATAGTTTTTGAATAGGAGAAGGATCAATATATTTTAAATCATTTAATGATTTTAAAATTAAAGAATTTAAACCTAATTTCAAAAACAAATTTTCAGTTTGTATCATTTATTATAACCTTTTTAAAAAGTAAAATATATTTATAAAATCAAAGTTCATACATCTTGATATATAAAAATGATTTAAAATGAATAAATTGAAAATTTATAATAATATGATTTAAAAATTATCAAAAATAATATTTGTTATTAAAATAATAATATTATTGTTAAAATAAAATTTTTATGTATAATTTTATCTTAAAAATAAATATATTATTTATAAATTTTGTATTTATTCGCTGCTTTAATACTTAATCTTAATCTACCCTGTCTATCTATTTCTAATACTTTTACAGAAACTATTTGAGAAATTTTTAAATAATCAGAAACCTTTTCAACTCTTTTATTATCTATTTGAGAAATATGCACTAATCCTTCTTTTCCTACTCCAATAGATACAAATGCTCCAAATTCAGTAATTCTAATTACTTTACCATTATATATTTTTCCTACTTTAATTTCATCAGTAATTTCTTTAATGCGTTGAATAGCGTTTTTTGCTTTTTTTTCTAATGTTGCTGAAATTTTTATAATACCATTATCTTGAATCTCAATAGTTGTTCCAGTTTCTTCTGTCAGCATACGAATTACGGAACCCCCTTTCCCAATAACATCTCTAATTTTTTCAGGATTAATTTGCATGGTATGAATACGTGGAGCAAATTTAGAAATTTTACTTCTGGGAATACTAATAGATTTTTTCATAAATTTTAAAATAAATAATCTAGCTTTTTTAGCTTCATATAAAGCATCTTTTAAAATCTCGCTGGTAATTCCTGAAATTTTCATATCCATTTGTAATGCAGTAATACCATATTCAGTACCAGACACTTTAAAATCCATATCTCCTAAATGGTCTTCATCTCCTAAAATGTCAGATAATATTACATATTTATTACCTTCTTTAATCAAACCCATTGCTACACCTGCTACTGCAGATTGGATGGGAATACCGGCATCCATCAATGCTAAAGAAGCACCGCATACCGAAGCCATAGAGGAAGATCCATTGGACTCAGTAATTTCAGAAACAATTCTAATAGTATAAGGAAAATCATCTAATTTTGGCATAACTGCCATCATACTACGTTTTGCTAACCTACCATGACCAATTTCACGTCTTTTAGGAGAACCTACCATACCTATTTCTCCAACAGAATAAGGAGGAAAATTATAATGAAATAAAAAGTTATCTATTCTATCTCCTAACAATTCATCTAAATTTTGCGCATCTCTTGATGTTCCTAAAGTAACAGATACTAATGATTGCGTTTCTCCTCGTGTAAATAATGCCGAACCATGAGCTCTCGGTAAAATTCCAGTACGTATATTTAATTTTCTAATCATATTATTTTTTCTACCATCAATACGACATTCACCATGTATAATTTTATTACGAACAACGATTTTTTCAATGTTATATAAAATATTTTCTACTTCAGAATCTATAAATACAATTTCTTCAGAAAGTAATTGTTGTAATACAAATTCTTTAATAGTTTCTAATTTTTCATGACGTTTATTTTTTTCTACTATTTTATATGCATGAATAATTTTTTCTTCAGATAATTTTGAAATTTTAGAAAATAACGGATGTGTTTTAAAATCAAATGCGGTATATTCCCATGGAGTAATATGTACATCTTTGGAAAATAATATAATATTTTCAATTAATTTTTGTTGTTCTTGATGGCCAAATAAAATAGCATTTAAGACTTCAGTTTCATTTAATAAATTTACTTCTGCTTCTACCATTAAAATAGTATCTTTCGTACCAGAGATAACTAAATCTAATTTTGTTTCTTTCATTTCATCAGTAGTAGGATTTAAAATATATTGATTATTAATATATCCAACTCTTGCCGCTCCAATAGGACCTAAAAAAGGTATTCCAGATAATTGTAATGCTACAGAAGAACCAATAATAGCAACAATATCAGGATTAATTTTTGGATTTACAGAAACAACAGTAGCAGTGATTTGAACTTCATTATAAAATCCTTTAGGAAATAAAGGACGAATAGGACGATCAATTAATCTAGCAATTAATATCTCATTTTCACTAGGTCTTCCTTCCCTTCTAAAAAAACCTCCCGGTATTCTTCCAGCAGCATATGTTCTTTCTTGATAATTAATACTCAGAGGAAAATATTTTTGATTAGATGATATTTTTTTATATCCTACTACAGCTACAAAAACAGAAGTATCATCCATGGTAATCATAACGGATGAAGTTGCTTGTCTAGCCATCGTACCTGTTTCTAATGTAATAGTATGTTGGCCGTATTTAAATTTTCGAATAATAGAGTTAAACAAAATCATATCCTTATTTTACATGAAGAGTGTTAATTATATCAATAATATTAATTTTATTAATATCGGTAAAAATTTTATACAATATAATTTGAATATTATAAATGTATAATATAAAAAAAAGAGCTCTTAAAAGCTCTTTCTATTGAAAATGTTAAAAAATATATTTTATAAAAATAAAACATATTATTAATGACGTAATTGCAATTGTTTAACGATATTATTGTATCGAGATATGCTAGTTTTTTTTAAATAATTTAATAATTTTCTTCTTTTAGAAACCATATTTAACAAACCCCTTTTACTAGCAAAATCTTTTTTATGTACTAAGAAATGATTTTTTAAATAATTAATTTGATAACTTAATAAAGAGATTTGTACCTCAGATTTTCCTGTATTACTTTGATTAGAACCATATTGTAGTATTATTTTTTTTTTAAAAGTATTCATTTAAAATATTAATTCTCCAAAAAATTTTGATAAATATATAAAATATAATTTATTATTTCATATTGAATATTTTATATGAAATTAATCGACTATATTGATTTATTTTCCCTATAATAAAAATGTTATTTTTGTTTTTCACAATAATTCTATAAATACCTTCTGTATTTCTTGGAATAGGATAAATATCATTTTTACAAGAAAGAGGTAAATCAGAAAAAAAATTAATTTCCGGTAATTGAAAAAAAAATTTTTTTATAGGTATAAAAAATCTCAAAAAAATATTTTTATCATTATCTATAAATGATAATCTATTTATATGATATAAATTTTTAACATTAATTGTATCTGAAATATTATAAGAAAAAAATTGTATCCTTCTTAAAGCAACAACATGAGCACCACATTGTAGTAATTTTCCTAAATCATGAATTAATGTACGAACATATGTACCTTTAGAACATATTATTTCTAATTCAATAAAATTTCTATTATACTTTATACATCTTAACTGATAAATATAAACATTTTTTTGAATTTTAGGAATAAAAATATTTTTTCTAGCATATTTATATAAAGGAACACCTTTATATTTTTTAGCAGAATATGAAGGAATAACTTGAATAATATTTCCTTGTAATTTTTTTATTGCATCATATAAATCATTTTCAGAAAAATTAATATTTCTTTCTTCTAATACAATCCCTTCAGAATCATATGTTGTAGTAATTTGTCCAAATTTTGCGATAGTACGATATGTTTTTTTTTTTTTTATCAAGTAATCTGAAAATTTTGTACATAATCCCAAACAAATTGGCAATATTCCTGTTGCTAAAGGATCTAACGTACCTATATAACCCAATTTTTTAACAAAAAAAATTTTTTTAATTTTTTGTAGTATTTTATTAGAAGATATCCCTTTTGGTTTGTCTAATAATAATATTCCATGAATATCATTTCGATAAATTATAGGTACATATTTATTGGAATGTATCATCTAATCACATTTTTTAATAAATTAGAAATTTTTATTCCTTCAGATAAAGAATTGTCATGCAAAAAAATTAATTCAGGCATTTTTCGTAAATTAATCTTCTTACATAATATACTTCTAATATACTTTGAAGCTTTTTGTAAAATTAAAATGATATCTTTAATACTATTAAAATTTTTAAAATTATTTACATGGCTTTTATAAGAATCTAAATAACTAATAAAAATTTTTGCTAAAGATAAATCTTGTGATACTTTTACCATAGATACTGTAATTGTAAAATTAATTCTAGGATCCTGAAGATATTTTTGTAGTATTACTGATATTTCTTTTTTTAATTCCTGTGATATTCGTATAGAACGTTTAAAATTTTTCATATCTTTCTTTTTTAAACAACGTATAAAATATTATATAAAATAATATATTTTAAAAAACGCGGAATAATTATCAAAAATTATTTTTTATTGGAAGCATTGCGTATGCTTCTATAATATCTCCAACACGAATATCATTATAATTTTTAATTTTAATACCACATTCTTTTCCAATACCCACTTCTTTAATATCTTCTTTAAAACGACGTAAAGATTCTAATTCTCCTTTATGTATAACAGTATTATTTCTGATAATATGTACTGTATCATTTCTTTTCATACTTCCACTAATTACCATACAACCAGCGATAACAATAGATTTTGTAGGTTTAAAAACAGTTCTAATTTCTGCAGAACCTTCAATAGAAGAACGACAAATAGGAGAATGCATACCTGAAACAGCTAATTTTATATCATCAATTAACTGATATATTACAGAATAATAACGAACATCAACATTTTCTATTTTTATTAATCTTTTAGCAAGAATATTAGGTCTTACATTAAAACCAATAATCATAGCATGTGATGCCATTGCAAGCGAAACATCAGTTTCTGTAATTTCTCCAACATAAGAACTAATGATTGTAACAGTAATATTTTTTTCAGATAAAGGAACAATAGCATTAGAAATAGCTTCTAATGATCCCTGAACATCACATTTTAAAATAATATTTAATTCATTATTTTTTTTATTTACAATATTATCAAAAATATTATCTAAATTAATTTTCTTTTTTTGTTTTAATGTATTATTTCTAAATATATTTTTTCTATGTAAAACAATTTGACGAACTTTTTGTTCATTTTTTACAACATAAAAAATGTCTCCGCTATTAGGTATATCTGATAATCCTAATATTTCTATAGGAATAGATGGAGTAGCATATTTTAATATGTTATTAAAAGAATCCCGCATAAAACGTACCTTACCATATGTACAACCACACAATATATTATCACCTTTATTTAATCTTCCTTCTTGAATTAATATAGTAGCAAGAGGTCCGCGATTTTTATCCAGCGATGCTTCAATTACTACTCCATGCGAAATACCACAATTTGCAGCAAATAATTCTAATATTTCCGCTTGTAATAATATTGCACGCAATAAATTATCAATTCCTTCTCCAGTAACTGAGGATACATTCACAAATATTGTTTCTCCACCCCATTCTTCAGATAATATTTGGTGTTGTAATAATTCTTTTTTTACTTTCTCAATATTAGATTCTGGTTTATCAATTTTATTAATTGCGACTAATAATGGGACATTAGCAGCTTTTGCATGTTGAATAGCCTCTATCGTTTGAGGTTTTACTCCATCATCTCCAGCTACTACTAAAATAACAATATCAGTAATTTGTGCACCACGAGCACGCATGGCAGTAAATGCAGCATGTCCGGGAGTATCTAAAAAAGTAATAATTCCATATTTTGTTTTAACATGATAAGCACCAATATGTTGAGTAATATTTCCTGCTTCTTTATCAACAATATTGGTAGAACGGATATAATCTAATAATGATGTTTTTCCATGATCTACATGACCCATAATAGTAACTACAGGAGGACGTAAAACTTTTTTATATTTTTTATTTTCTTGATGAAATTCATGAATTATTGATTTTTCTAAAAAATTATCATCATGTAAAACAGCATTATATCCCATTTCTTCTACAATTAATTGAGCAGTTTCTTGATCAATAATTTGATCAATAGTGACTGCATGACCCATATTTAAACATCTTCGAATCATTTCAGATCCTTTAATAGCCATTTTACTTGCTAATTCAGAAATTTTTATTGTATCATTGATAATAATATTTTTTTTAATTATTGTAATCGATTTATAATTACTATTTTCACATGTAATATTTTTCTTATTACTCTGATCAACATGATTATGAAAAGTATGATTTTTTTTTTCTTTAGAATAATTAATATTATTATCAGAATGTAAATGATCATGTTTTATGTTATATTGTGTATTTGTATTTTTTATAAAAGATTCATCATCAATTGTATACTTTGGTATTTTTTTAATATGAGAAATATTTTTAATACGATGCTTATAGGATAAATTTTGTATTATAGATTCATGAGGTAATATAGAAATACTTTTTTTTGATACATTTGTGATCTTATTTCGTATAATATTCTTTTTTTTATATATTTTCTTAACATTTTCTTCAAGAAAAACATTTTCTTTATTCATATTTATTGTATATAAATGTTCAATATTTTTAAATAAATTACTTTTAATAATTTTTTTTCTTTTATGAATTTTATTTTTTTTGTTATTAACTATTTTTTTTAAATTAATTTTTTGATTAGTATCGATATTTTTGAAACTGGAACTTTCATTGTGTAAATGTACAGAATTTTTTTCTTTTTTTACAAATATATCATTTTTACAATTCATATACTTTTTATTATTATTTTTATGAAAAATCAATTCATTTTTAGAAGATAAATAATGTAATAAAATTTTTTTTTCATGTAATGAAACATCATCGTTTTTATTTTTTACAATCCCAACATTTGCAAAATATTTTATTAATTTTAAAATCGATATATTCATTGTATCAGCAAGCGATTTTAAAGTAATATTTACCATACTATTCCTTATATAATGTAAATAAATGATTGAACTAGCAAATATTACGAAAAAATAATTCATAATATAATATAATTTTTTATACTTTCAATATTTATAATAATTATCAATATTTTCTTTGCTAAATTTATAATTTTTATTAAAAAATCCATTTTACATAAAAAATTAAAATTAATATTTTTTATTTTTTAAAATATTATTTTTATTTTTTTTAACACCATATCTTTTTTTTAATAATAACATAGAAATATATTGACTTAATTTATCTTTTAATTCATAAATCATGTCTTTTTTTAATTCTTTGATTTCTAATAATTTTAAAAAAGGAATACAAATTAATTTACCTATAGAAGTTAAACCCTCTTTAAATAAAATATTTAAAATATTTACATTAATGTCTAATTTTTTAATTAAAATATCATTTGTATGATATATTTTTTTTTTACTTTTTTTATATATATCATCTGCTTGCATAACATTTAATTCCCATCCAACTAAACTAGAAATAAGACGAATATTTTGACCATATTTTCCAATGACTTGAGGTAAATTTTTTACATCTACTAAAATATCCATAGAATTTATCTCTTTATGTACAATAATAGAAATAATATTCACTGGAGAAATAGCATTTATTACAAATTTTGCAGGATTAGCATTCCATAAAATAATATCTATTTTTTCTCCACAAAACTCTTTAGATATTGATTGTACCCTTATACCTCGCAATCCTACACAAGCACCAATAGGATCTATACTAACATTATTAGTTTTTACAGCAATTTTAGAACGAAATCCTGGATTTCTAGAAATTGCCTTTATTTCTATAATATTTTTTAAAATTTCTGGAACTTCAATCCGTAATAATTCTTGTAACATTGAAACTTTTGAACGACTAACAAATAGTTGAATACCTTTTTTTTTAGGTTGAATATCATATAATATACCACAAATACGATCTCCAACTCTAAAAATTTCTTTAGGTAACATATTTTCCTTAGTTATGATAGCATGAATAGAATGTTTTAATTCTAAAAGAATATAATCACGATGTATTTTTTTAACTATACCATTTACAATCTTCCCTTTTAAATTATAAAATTTTTTTGTGACCATCATTCTTTCTGCTGCTTTAACCTTTTTTATAATAATTGTTTTAGCAATTTGAGTAGTAATTCTATCAAAATTCACTGATTGAATTTCATCTTCTATAAATTCATTTAATTGTGCTGACTCATTTTCAAAACGTGCTGCTTCTAAAGTAATTTCTTTAGTCGGATGATTAACTTTATTAACAATTATCCATCTACGAAAAGTATTAAAATTACCGTTTTGTCGATTAATATTTACTCGAACATAAATTTCTTGAGTATATTTTTTTTGTGTTGCTATAGATAATGCAATTTCTAAAGCTTCAAAAATTTTTTCACGTGGTAATAATTTTTGATGAGAAACTGATTCTACCACTGACAAAATTTTTTTATTCATATTATATCCTCAAACATTTACTATGTTCATATATAAAAACAATATACTTATAAAAATTCTTATGTAATATTATTTGATAATATCCCTATATACTTTACATATAAAATGATAATAGTATTTTTACTAATGATACCAATTAAAAAATTTTTTAAAACATTCAAATATATATATTTTAATATACAAAAAATAATTAACATAATAAATCATATACTTATTAGATATAATATACTAAAAGATTTTACAATAAGTATTATACCGAGAGCGGGAGTTGAACCCACATGCTAATTAATAGCACTATCTTCTCAAGATAGCGTGTTTACCTGTTTCACCATCTCGGTAAATATCATATTTTTAAAATCATTATAATAAAAATGTTTAATATATAAAATATTTGGTACTTAAAATTTTTTATGATTTTATCAAATATATTTTAAAATTAATTTTTATTATTTAGAATACATATTATCATACTAAAAACAAAAAACAATATAATAAATACTTTTATTAAAAAGTATACCGAAAAATTATTATAAATACAATTTAAAATACTAAATTGATTATTATTACTATAATTAAATGTATGATGTTCAGAAGTAGGATTAAAAACAATTAAACCAATCAACATTAAAGAAATAAATATAAACAGTATTATAATAATATTGTATATCATGTTATATTAATCCCTAATAATATATAAAATTTTACATTATACTTTAATACTATGATTACTGAAAATATCACTGTAATAATGAAAATATCATCATTATCCTACTATTATTTTATATTAAATAATAGCAGAATATAATAAAAATATCATATTTTTAACATATCATGTAAATTGTAAATAAATATTATATTCGTATAATATATTAACTAATATAACTGTATTATGTAAATATTTATAAATATTTAATATAATATATTTTATCTTATATAATATATTATATACTATATTTATTGAATTAATTCTCTATTCATCAGATCATTAATTTGCATCAAATCAATAGTTTCATATTTCATTAAAGAATTTTTCATAGCATGTAAAATATCTAAATTATTATATAAGATTTCTTGTGCACGACAATAATTTCTTTCAATAATAATTTTTATTTCTTGATCAATAATTCGTGCTGTTTCATCAGAAACATATTTAGAATTAGAAAATGTTCCATTTAAAAAAATATCTTCATTTTCATGATCTGTATATAATAATGGTCCCAACTTCTCAGAAAAACCCCATTTTGTTACCATATTACGAGCTAAATTAGTAGCCATTTTAATATCATTCATAGCCCCAGTAGAAACTTTTTGAGGACCATAAATTATTTCTTCTGCTAAACGACCTCCATATAAAGTAGAAATTTGGCTTTCTAATTTTTCTTTACTAATACTAAATACATCAGATTCAGGTAAAAAAAATGTAATACCCAATGCACGACCTCTTGGTACAATAGTAACTTTATGCACTGGATCATGTGCAGGAACTAATCGACCAACAATAACATGACCAGATTCATGATATGCAGTAAATTCTTTTTGCTCCTCTGTCATAATCATAGATTTTCTTTCACATCCAATGATCATTTTATCTTTTGCTTTTTCAAATTCTTTCATAGAAACAAATTTTTTATTATCTCTTGCAGCAAATAAAGCAGATTCATTAACTAAATTAGATAAATCAGCACCAGAAAATCCTGGAGTACTACGTGCAATAACCATAGGATCAACATCAGAAGATATAGGAATATTTTTCATATGTACTTGTAATATTTTTTCTCTTCCTCTAATATCTGGTAAAGACACCATCACTTGTCTATCAAATCTCCCGGGACGCAATAAAGCAGCATCTAAAACATCAGGTCTATTTGTAGCAGCAATTAATATAATACCTTCATTACCTGTAAAACCATCCATTTCTACTAGCATTTGATTTAAAGTTTGTTCTCTTTCATCATTACCACCACTAAAAATCGTACCTCTTTGTCTTCCTACAGCATCAATTTCATCTATAAATATTATACAAGGAGAAATTTTTCTTGCATGTTTAAAAATATCACGTACTCTTGAAGCACCAACACCAACAAACATTTCAACAAAATCTGAACCAGATAATGACAAAAATGATACTTTTGCTTCACCAGCAATCGCTTTTGCAAGTAAAGTTTTTCCTGTTCCAGTAGGACCGATCATTAATATACCTTTTGGTATTTTACCACCTAATTTTTGAAATTTTTTAGGTTCTTTTAAATATTCCACTAATTCACTTACTTCTTCTTTTGCTTCATCACATCCTGCAACATCTGCAAAAGTAATTTGCATTTTACTATCAGAAAAAATATGAGTTTTACTTTTTCCAAAAGAAGTAGATCCTTTACCAACATTATTTTTAACTTGACGTATAAAATATAACCAAATTCCTATCAATAACAAAGTTGGAAACCATGCAATAAATATTGAAAAAAAAATATTTTGTTTTTTTGGAGCTATTCCAGTGATAGTGACATGATGCGATAAAAGAGAGTTAAGTAATGTATTATCATGTATAGGAATATAAGTAGTATATTTATTATTTTCTTTACTTACAAAACTAATATCATTACCATTAATACGAACTTTTCGAATTTTATGTTTATTCAATAAAGATACAAAAGAAGAGTAATCAATATTTCGTACAGTGGTACTATGTAAATTAAAACCAATCAAAATGCATATGAAAACAATAAATACCATAAACCAAAAAAAATAATTTTTAAATATATCACGCAAGATATTAACCTCATTACAATGACACGGATATGAAAAATGAAGATCTATATGCTAACTTTAAAACCTTTAGCTAAAATAAAAATTTCCCGAGAGCGATTACGTGAAGCATTTGGTTTACAAATTTTAACCATATTAAAATACATCCGCAATTTATTAACAAAATTTTTTAATTGTATATTTTGAAAAATTTTTACTAAAAAAAAACCATTTTTTGATAGTACATTCTTAACAATTTTAAAAGCTACTTCGTTGAGAAACAATGATTTCGGTATATCTATAGAAGATATACCAGTAATATTAGGAGAAATATCGGACATGACTACATGAATTTTTTTTTTTTTTATTACATTTAATATGCAATATATTTTTTCATCTTGTAAAATATCATGCTGAAAAAAATAAACTCCTGGGATAGGACGCATATTATTAATATCAAAAGATATTACACACCCCCCCTTTTTATTAACTTTTTTGATTGCATATTGAGACCAACTACCAGGAGAAGAACCTAAATCAATTATATTCATACCATGTTTAAATAAAGAATATTTTTTATCTATTTCATATAATTTAAACCATGCTCGGGAACGTAATCCGTTTTTATAAGCATTTTGAACATATATATCTCGAAAGTGTTCACGCAACCAAATTTTCGAACTCATACTACGATTTTTATTCATAATAAATATTGTATAAAATTTTTTATTTTACAAACTATAATAGTGATGAAATACATACTTTTATATTGTAAAATAGTGATTATGTTATTAACGATTAAACATATTTTATACTTAATATTTGATATTTTATGATACCAGAAGGAGTATTTACAGAAACAACATCTAATTTCTTTTTTCCAATTAAACTTCTTGCAATAGGAGAATTTATAGAAATCAAACCTTTTTTAAAATCTGATTCATCATCTCCCACAATACAAAAAGTAAATTTTTTATTTGTATGAATGTTTAATATACTAACAGTAGCTCCAAAAACTACTGTACCATCACAAATAATATTTTTAATATCAATAACCTGTGCATAATACAATTTCGTTTCAATCTCTTTAATTCTTTTTTCACAAAATGCTTGTTCTTCTCTTGCTGCATGATATTCAGCATTTTCTTTTAAATCACCATGTTTTCTTGCTTCAGAAATCGCAGAAATAATTTTTGGTCTTATAACATTTTTTAATTTTTTTAATTCTAAATTAAGTTTTTTCACGCCTTTAATAGTCATCGGAATTTTCTTCATCATTATATTCCTTACAATCTACCTTAAAAATTTATAATTGATATTATTTTCACAGTACCATGTATCATGCATATTTGAAAATATTGAAATACATAGTGTAAATAAATAAAAAATTATAGAAATATTATTATAATAATTTTCATAATTCATTTATAATATTATGAATACTAATACTAATAAAAAAAATATCAATATGAATATTCAAAAATTAAAACAAAAAATTATACAAAATACTCAAATCAAAAAAGTATTTATTCATGGGGATACGCAACACGTATATATTACTGCTATTGGAGATATTTTTAGTAACATGAGTGATATTCAGAAACAAAAAATAATTTATCAACCATTAACAAAATATATTATGGAAAAAAAAATTCATGCAATTACAATAAATACATTTAC